>DATCDL010000217.1:0-4424 GCA_036510715.1 Acidobacteriaceae bacterium | reverse complement strand
ACCTGCGCGAGATCATCGACCACATCGACGAGCTCCACTTCCGCTCCCAGACCGAGAAGCACGAGCTCTCCCACCTCTACGAAGCCAAGATCAAGAACATGGGCAACGCCGGGCGCAACGGCGGCGAGTACTACACCCCGCGCCCGCTCATCCGTGCCATCGTCGAAGTCGTAAACCCCCACATCGGCGAGCGCATCTACGACGGTGCCGTCGGCTCCGCAGGCTTCCTCTGCGAAGCCTTTGACTACCTCAGCAAGAAGCCTAGTCTGACGACCAAGGACGTGAAAACGCTTCAGGAGCGCACCTTCTACGGCAAGGAGAAGAAGTCCCTCGCCTACGTCATCGCGATCATGAACATGATCCTACATGGCATCGAAGCGCCCAACATCATCCACACCAACACACTCACCGAAAACCTTGCCGACGTTCAGGAGAAGGACCGCTACGACGTCGTGATGGCGAATCCGCCCTTCGGCGGCAAGGAACGCAAGGAGGTGCAGCAGAACTTCCCCATCCGCACCGGCGAGACGGCGTTTCTCTTCCTCCAGCACTTCATCAAGATGCTCAAGGCAGGTGGACGCGGTGGCGTGGTCATCAAGAACACCTTCCTCTCGAACACCGACAATGCCGCTGTTGCCCTGCGCAAGCTTCTGCTGGAGAGTTGTAATCTCCACACCGTGCTCGACTGCCCCAGCGGCACCTTCCAGGGAGCCGGCGTAAAGACCGTGGTGCTCTTCTTCGAGAAAGGCGCACCCACTCGCAAGGTCTGGTACTACCAGCTCGACCCCGGCCGCAACCTCGGTAAGACCAACCCTCTCAACGACGATGACCTCGCCGAGTTTATGACGCTACAAAAGACCTTCGCCGATTCGCCGAAGTCGTGGAGCGTGGACGCCAAGAGCATCGACAAAACAGCCTTCGACCTCTCCGTGAAAAACCCGAATGGTGGCGAGGAAATCGCGCACCGCAGCCCGGAAGCCATCATGGATGAGATTGCCGCGCTGGATGCCGAGAGTGCGACGGTGCTGGCGACGATCAAGGCACTCTTATGAAGAACGGGTGGAAGACACGGCCGCTCGGCGAGCTTTGCGATGTGCTCGACTACAAACGCAAGCCCATCACAAAGAAATACCGCATTGCCGGAGATTATCCTTACTACGGCGCAACCGGTATCTTGGGCCATGTCGAAGGCTATATCTTTGATGAGCCGCTTGTACTTGTAGGTGAAGACGGTGCGAAATGGGGGTCGGGCGAGAACACCGCCTTCGCGGCTGAAGGCAAAATCTGGGTAAACAACCACGCCCACGTGCTGAGGCCGAATCGAGCCATGCTTCTCGACAGTTGGCTCATCTACCATCTTAACCACTCCGACATGACGGAGTTCGTTTCCGGTCTGACAGTCCCGAAGCTGAATCAAGGTAGTCTACGAGCGGTTCCAGTCCCGCTTCCACCAGTACCTCAACAGCAGCGCATCGTCGGCATTCTCGATGAAGCGTTTGAGAGCATCGCCACCGCCAAAGCCACCGCCGAAAAGAACCTCCAAAACGCCCGCGCCCTCTTCGAGAGCCACCTCCAATCCGTTTTCACTCAGCGCGGCCCGGGGTGGGTGGACCGCCAACTCGACTCGCTCTGCCACAAGATAACGGTGGGACATGTTGGATCGATGGCGAGGGAATACAAAGAGAGTGGAGTTCCATTTCTGCGGTCGCAAAATATCCGGCCGTTCGAGGTGACATTAGAGAATGTGGTGTTCATCGACGATGCGTTCCACCACTCGTTAGATAAGTCCCGCCTGCGCCCCGGCGATCTTGCAATCGTTAGAACTGGCTATCCCGGGACAGCGGCAGTAATTCCGCTCGACATGCCAGATGCTAACTGCAGTGACCTTGTGATAGTGCGTCCAAGCCCCGAGGTCAATCCGCACTTCCTCGCAGCTTTCTTTAACTCCGACTTCGGCAAGCAACTTGTCCTCGGCAAGATCGTTGGAGCAGCACAGAAGCACTTCAACATAAATGCAGCCAAAGAAGTGATGCTCCACGTCCCTCCAATGCCGGAGCAACTCACGATCATCAAAATGGTTGGTTCCTTTCGCGAAGAAACCCAACACCTCGAATCCATTTACCAGCGCAAGCTCACCGCGCTGGATGCATTGAGAAAATCGCTGTTGCACCAAGCCTTCACCGGAGATCTTTAGGAGAACTTATATGAGCAAAGACGACCACAAAATAGACGCCGATGATCGCACCGTCTTCGAGGTATTGAACGAGCGAAAGTACACAGTCGATTATTTCCAGCGCGAATACAGTTGGGAGCAGAAGCACATCGAGCAACTGGTCACTGATCTCACTACAACCTTTCTCGATGTTTATGTGGATGGCGATCCACGTCCATCCGTGGAGCATTACAACAACTACTACCTCGGACCCTTTGTCGTCAGCAGCAAGAATGGGATGAAGAGCATTATCGACGGTCAACAACGATTGACGTCGCTCACATTGTTTCTGATCTATCTCAATAACCTGCAAAAGGCTCTCGGCTCGAAGGAATCGATCGAGCCACTGGTCTTCTCGGAGAAGTTTGGTCAAAAATCCTTCAATATTCAGGTCGAAGAGAGAAAGGATTGCCTTGAGAAGCTCTTTCTGGAGGGTTCCTACGATGTGCGGCCAGATGATGACGAGTCGACAATTAACATGACTGCGCGTTACGCCGACATTGGAGAAGCTTTCCCTGAGGAGATCAAGGGCAAACCTTTCCCATACTTTCTTGATTGGTTGAAGTACAACGTCATCCTCGTTGAGATCACAGCCTACTCTGACGACAACGCCTATACGATCTTCGAATCAATGAACGATCGCGGTCTCAACCTGACCTCCACCGAGATGCTGAAGGGGTACATTCTGTCCCGCTTTCAGGAGTCCAAAGATCGCGAGAGGGCAAATCGGTTCTGGAAAGAATCCATCCAGAGCTTGCATCAGTACAGTAAGGATGAAGATCAGACGTTCTTCCAAGCATGGCTCCGCAGCCAATATGCTGACACAATCAGGCAAAGCAAAGCGGGTGCTTCGAACGAAGACTTCGAAAAGATTGGAACACGCTTTCATAGCTGGTTCCGTGACAATCTCTCAAAGATGGGCCTCCATGCAGATTCTCCTGAGGATTTCCGTGCGCTGCTGCACGACGAAATGAATTTCTATCTGCGGGCTTATCTAGCAATCCTTGACGCCGAGGATGAGGAGAAGTTGGGCTGGGAGAATGTCTTTTACCACTCCAAATGGGGGATAGCTGACTCCCTGGGGTACCCATTGATGATGGCCCCTCTGAAGTCATCCGACTCGCCCGAGGTGACACGTCAGAAAATCAATGAGGTCGCCCGCTACCTAGAGGCCTTTGCGGTCCGCCGGTCGATCAACTTCCATAAGTTTGGGGCCAGCTCCATTCGTTACACCATGTATTCTCTCGTCAAAGAAATCCGGGGTAAGGATCTTGAGGCCTTGAGGGAAACACTAAAGGCGAAGCTGGATGATATGCGTGAGACCTGGGACGGAATGAAGGAATTTAGGCTCCACGGGATGAATCGCCCCTTTGTAAAGTTTCTGCTGTCTCGGATTACCGGTTTTATCGAGCAACAATCCGGGGGCTCGACCAACTTTTCTACGTACTTTGCCAGCCCCGGGAAAAAACCTTATGAAGTTGAACACATTTGGGCCGACAAGTTTGACGAACACCGTGACGAATTTGAGCAGAGGCACGAGTTTGAAGACTTCCGCAATCGTATCGGCGATTTGCTGCTGCTCCCACAAGGGACGAACCAGTCGTATGGCGCTATGTCCTATACCGACAAGCTCGGGCACTACCTCAAGGAGAACTTGCTAGCGAAGTCCCTGCACTCTAAGGCCTACGAGAATAACCCGAACTTTATGAGAATGGCTCAAACCCTTGGACTCCCATTCGAAGCGCACGAATCCTTCACTAGAGCCGATATTGATGCACGCCAACAGCTCATACAGAATATTTGTGAAGTAATTTGGGAAACGCCGGTGGCTTAGGACCTATGAACGAAGCCGAGACCAGAGCCGAGCACATCGATCCAGCCCTCAAGGCTGCGGGATGGGGTGTCGTCGAAGGCAGTCGCATTCGGCGCGAGTATCCGATTACGCCGGGACGCATTGAAGGACAGGGGCGGCGCGGCAAGCCGCTCACTGCAGACTACGTGCTTGAATATCGCAACACCAAGCTCGCCGTCGTCGAGGCCAAGGCGTGGGATGAAGCATTGACCGAAGGCGTGGCGCAGGCCAAGAACTACGCTGGGAAAATGGCCATTCGCTGCACCTATGCCTCCAACGGCCAGGGCATCTACGCCATCGACATGGAGACCGGCGAGGAAGGCGAGACTCCCAGCTATCCCACGCCGGACGAACTCTGGA
>DATCDL010000216.1:0-11266 GCA_036510715.1 Acidobacteriaceae bacterium | reverse complement strand
AGACGGCGTGTTCACGACGTCCGGAGTAAAGAGCACCGTGTCGATGGGCTGATCATCGGAAGCCTCAGCGTTCCAGCGGTCCAGAGGGACGATCTTTTGAATGCGACTATGGTGGATAGCCGACAGCGTCTTACCCACACCCGGCGGCCCGTAGCAGAGTCCGATATAGCGGTCACGACGGCATGCTTCGCAGAATTCAACGAAGCGCTTGTACTCGAGCGTCTCCACGAACACTGGTAGCTCGCTACTCGTTGATGTAGCGTTTGAGCTTGGAAGGCCTGGGTTCGACTGCTGTGACCGTGCTTGCATGAACTTCCTCTCTTTGCATGCCTCTTTTGAATTCAAGCAACGTATCAACTGTTTTCAGCCGATCCTTGACGATGGTGCGCAATTGTTCGCGACGTCGTTTGCGTGCGTTCACGATTTCGCGAAGCGGTACTGTCTGGCCGGCCAGATCGGCCGAGATGGCCCTGCAAAGAAAACGGTCACGGTAAAAGACACGGATCTCGCCCATGTCCCTGGGGTCATAACGAATCGTGACTTCTTCGCCGACATACGCTGCGAGCGTGAGCGACAGATAGCGGAAGTTGTGGAAGTGAATGCCGTCCGTTCGGACCTTGCGCGAACGAACCTCGTGGATCAACAGGAGATCCAGTCGTTCGAGGCTGTCGGGCATGCGTGGCAAGAAGCAATCCTGCTCCCATCGTTCTTTGGGTGAGAGTTTGCCTTCTGAACTCGGACGCCGGTGGTAGACCTCAAGCAGGAAGGTGTGAAATTGCTTCTCGAGAGAGTCGAGCGTGAGAGTCGGCTTCCGGCCCTTCCTGGCGGTGTAGCCATCCAGATCGCACAGGAACATCTCATTCACCGTGCGAAAGAAGCGCTCAATCCGACCCCGACCCTGCGGCTGCCCTGGAGTTGAAAACACAAGCCGGATTTTCAAGTCCGCCGCGACCTGCTCCAGGTGCTTCGATCGAAAGTCCGATCCGTTGTCGGTATACAGAATGTCCGGAATGCCGCAGATCTGCCAGTGAGGATCACCCTTACGCCATATGCCCTGGCGCAAAGCAAGGGTCGTTCGAAGCGAGGAAGGCGGGTCGAATCCAAGATAGTAGCCGGCCACCGCTCTGCTGAAGTCGTCGATGACGATGGTCAGGCAGGGTCTTCCTATCGACCCATCCTCGCGTAGCAGCTTGATGTCGAGTTGAGCGTGGTCCACTTGCCATATCGAGTTCGGCCTGAGAGCCTCACGCCTGTGAACCAGATCGAAGCCCTCGCTGTATGCCTTGTTCCCTCGATGAGCAAGCATCATCAGCCCGGCTCGAAGGCTGTGTACGATCCGGCGTACGACTGCATAACTGGGCTTACTCTCCTTCAGAGTCTCCGCCATCGCGCTCACCTGCCGATGTATTGAACTCATGGGGAGCGGAGGACGCTCGAGCGCTAGCCCCTCGATTGCTTTTATCAGCGTTGCGGAGGCAAGCCTGCGTGCTCCCTGGTCGGTCCGGCCTTTACGAGCCAAAGCCGCCAGTCCATCCTTGCGATACCCGCTCGTCCACCGCACAGCAGTTCGGTAGGGAATCGAAGCTTCTAAAGCAACAGTACGGAGTGGACGCGTCCCTTCGAGGTGGGCCCGCAGCAATTCGAATCGCTCAAGCGCGATCTCTCGCGAAGCTTCCGGAATCGCGGAAAGCTCGTCCATGCGGATGAGTGTGCCACATAATTAGCAAAAGTTGGCCAAATAATTAGCAAAACGACACACAGGACCGCAGTATCCAAGATGCAGTAAAAAGATGAAGAGAGGTCGAAAAAGTTTGGTCAATAGGCCGTCCTCGTTTCACCGGTGCGTCTTCCTCGGTTTAAAAAGAGCCGACGGCAGATGTTGTGTTAGGCAACTGGTTGCAAGACTCGGCACCGTCGCGATTGTCTTCTCTCTGCATTGCCATCGAGTCGGCTTGGACGGCGTCAGATGAACAAATTTTGACAGAAGCCCGATTAATTCAATTACAACTTAAATCGGGGCGCGCCTTTACCCCAGGTTTCGGGCGGAGCAAGTTCTCGTCGAACTGGAGGCGCAGTCATGTCCCGATCATCGTTTGAGAAGATGCGATCTCCCTGGGAGATGAGATAGTCGGCGGTCCGCGCCGCAAGAGCCTGAATCGTCAGGCCAGGATTCGCCGCGCCTTGCGTCGGTAGAATGCTGCCGTCACAGACGAAGAGATTTATGATGTCGTGAGTTCGGCCGAACCTATCCACTACCGAGGTTCTTGGGTCTGATCCCATGCGACACGCGCCCACGAGATGAGCATAGCGGGCTTCCTGCACCACTTCTGTCGCTCCGGCAGCGTGCATTACCTCCATGGTTTGTTCCTTGGCGGTCTTGATCAGCTTCTTATCGTTGTCATGCAGGCTGAAGGTGACGTGTGCTACCGGCAATCCGAAACGGTCTTTCTCATCTGACAGTGTGACCCGGTTATTTGCCCATGGAAGAATCTCTCCGAGAAGTCCGAAGGCGGCCCAATGGTTATAATCCATCATCTCTCGCCTGAGACCCCATCCCCAGGCGCTCTTTGCAGCCAGTACTTGTTTGCCGAATGCTATCGGGAGAGGGCCAACTGTCTGAATCGCGAATCCGCGAGCGAAGTCGTTTTTCGAATTGGTTTCGTAAAACTCTTCTGTGAGCGCATGAGCTGGTGGGGCTTTATACATCCGCACGGGTTGTTCGAACCGGCCCATGACAACATTGCCCGCCTGCGCCATGAGATATCTCCCCAGGGTATTGCTGGAGTTAGCTAAACCATTCTCAAAGCCGGGACATGCTGAGTTCAGCAGAAGCCGTGGAGTCTCAATTGCGTATCCGGAGAGGATCACGGCCTTGGCTTTCTGGAAGTGGGCCTCGCCCTGATTGTCGAAATATTGAACGCCCGTAATGCGACCGTGTTTGCCCAGTTCCACTCGCGAGACCATGCACTCGTCGCGTATCTCCGCACCTTTTATGAGCGCGTCCGGCACATGGGTAATGAGCGTGCTGGCCTTGGCTCCGACTTTACAGCCCTGAATGCAGAATCCGCGATAGATGCAGTGCGGGCGATCTCCATGCGAGCCGGAGAGAATTGCTACGGGGCCACCGATGGAAATGGGAATATTTAGTGCGGTGCAGCCTTTGATGAGCGCGTTGCCAACGCCTCCCATTGGGTGCGGTCCATAGGCATACCCGTGCGGATGTCCCCACGGATAATAGGCAGGCCCGGCGACCGGCATCTCGAGCTCAAGCTGCTCGTAGTAGGGCTGTATATCGCTATACGTGATGGGCCAATCCGCGCCTACTCCGTCGCGCGTGTACACCTCGAAGTCCGAAGGATGGAGACGCGGAGTGAAGGCTGCCCAATGCACCGATCCACCGCCCACGCCTTTGCCACAATTGTTTGCGCCAAGCGCTAGAGGGTCGGTGCCGCCAGTCACTCTCGGGTCTTCCCAGTAGAGTTCATGCGAGCCAGCTTCATCGCTGACCCAGTCGCGCTCGGTGTCCCAGAAAGGCCCGGCTTCCAGCCCAACGACGTTGAACCCCGCTCTGGCGAGGCGCTGCAATAAAACGCCTCCTGCAGAACCAACGCCAACGATAACATAGTCAACCACTTCGTAATCACGGAACCGCCGCATAGGCAGATGAATCTGCTGCAGTGTGCCGAGCATGTGCTTTCCCGGAGGGGGTGCCTCGAATGCACCAAGGATCGGTTGTTTCACTTTGACCTCCGGTGGGTGTAGCGACTCTGGTCGGCCTCGGTATGGAGGTGCGCGGTCGATTCAACTTCATCGGAGATGGAAGACGTCGGTGCGAGCCAGTCATAGCGTTGCTCCTCGACCTCCCAGGGTTCCGGTTCGCCACGCTCGAGTCGAGTGTACGCGCGAGGATAAGCCGGCCCACCAAAGCCGATCTCATCCCAGGCCCAGGGGTGCGCGTAGTAGGCATCGATCGCATCGCCCATCACTAGTTGCCAGAAGCGATGGACAGACATCTTCTTCCAGATGTCCTTTGCTGCTTCGGGTCTGCGGTCGTGAATCGCTCTCAGGATCATGTCCTGATGCAGGTGTGGGAGCAAAAGAAATTCGCCACCGTAACGGTGACGCGCCTCCTGATTGATAGCTTCGATGCCGAACGTTTTGTACACGTCGCGATCGTGCGGCATATCCTCATACCGGTATCCAACCGTTTGGTTCAGATAGAGGCGCTGATCGAGTGGAGCGATGATGGGAATTCTACGATCGGCAGCCCTGTCGGTCTGAGGAATTAGGTGATCGAAAACTGCGGTCCAGAACGTCCATTCCTGGGCATTGAAGAACTTCATGGAGGAGGGGGTCGCAACGCGCTGGTTCACAACGGTGCGCGTGGCTTCATCCCAGAAGGAGCTTTGCGAGAGTGTGCTGAAGCCTGGGTAGTATCCGGGTTCACGGGTCGGCAGTGATGGCTCGCCTGTCCTCGCATCCCGGGGGCATAGCACCGGATCAGCAGTCTCGATTCGCGTGTTCATGCTCTCCTCCGTCGAAGTAGGCATGCAAGCGCGCCCAGCATTCCGGCAGCTCCAAAGAGGAGTGGCGCAAAGATCGGTGGGCCGTACATGATGTTGTAGAGTAGGCGCTTGCTTCCGCCTGGCCTGCGAAGAACGCCGCGGCCGTGATAGAAGAAGCCAACTGCAGCATCCGCGCCCGCTAGTGCAGAGAGCGCCGGTAATGCCGTGGTGGCGATCTTTCTACTCTTGACCGAAGCGAATGCCGTCCCTGCAAGCAGCGGGGCAAGAACTACGGGAGTCCACTGCACCCAATATCGGAAGTTATTTTTGTAGTGGGAGTAGTACGCTTCAAACCCACTCAGCAGTGCGCTGATGCCCGTGACAATCGCTACCTGGCGTTGGAATTGTCCCTCTCGCACGTCTTGTTCTACGGAGAGCAACTCGCGACCCTCTTTGGAAGGAAGCAAACGAGCAAGAAACCGGTCCTCGCCCGAGTCTGAGACACGTTGCGACGCATCTTCGCGTTGAAGGTAAGACGCGATGAGACCGAGATAGGCGCTTGTGCCGAACAGGAGTGGCGCGAAGATTGGCGGTCCCATAATCATGTTCGTCATGGGAAGCCGCCATCCACCAGGTTTCCGGTGGATACCGCGCACATGAAAATAAAAGCCGACGGTGGTATCGATCAGCGTAACGACTGAAACCAGACGAAGTATAGTTCGCGCCGCGCGACGACTGAAAAAGCCCGCCAGGCCAGCTGCAGCCAGGAGAGCGCTAAGAATTACCGGTGTGTACATCACCCGCCGACTATAACTTCCGCGATAGTGCTCGTAAGCAACCTCGAGTCCGCTGACCAGGCTGGTCATCGCGGTCAGGAGCGAGAGGCTTCGCTGAAAGTGACCTTCACGGATATGATTTGCGATGATCTGCAGGTCACGCGCAGGCGCCCGGGCGGAGAATGCGGATTCATTCAGCATCGATTTAGATGACCTCACGAATCTTGTCTTCTGCGATCGTTTTGATGATTTTGATGGCGTCCCTCTGTCCACGTGCGAGAGACTTCACAAACTTGATAGCCTGTCCGGTCGTAATCTTGCCGGGCATGGGTGGTTCGTTGGGGTCGACAACGGCTTGCACAATTGACGGGCCCTTGTGCGCTAGCGCATCCCGCAACACTTGCTCGGCTTCCTCGGGTCGCTCGATTGTAAAACCGCGCGCTCCGCATGCTTCGGCGACCTTAGCAAAGTCGATCGGCTGTAGTTCGACACCAAACTCGGGATTCCCCTCCAGGATCATCTGTTCCCATTTGATCTGACCCAGCACGTTGTTCTTAATGACAATCACGGTTACCTGCAAGTTGTACTTCACCAGCGTTGCGATTTCGCCCATGAGCATGGTCAGGCCACCGTCGCCCACAACGCAGACGACCTGTCTTCCCGGATATGCCACTGACGCGCCAATGCTGTAGGGAAGGCCATTCGCCATCGTCGCGAGGGACCCAGAAAGTGAGAACTGCATTGTCCCGCGAATTTCGACATAGCGTGCCGTCCACGTGGCGATCGTACCACTGTCGGAGGAGATGATGGCGTCGTCGTTGAGCAGCTTGTTCAGCGTATGCGTAACAACCTGCGGCTTCATGGGCATGTCTTTGCGGGTGGCGCGTTCTTCCATCAATCCGTTCCAATCCTTCATACGCTCCTGCGCGGTCTTCAGAAACTTATTTCCCTTCTTTTTGAGAAGCGGGAGCAAAGCCGCGAGTATCGTCTTCGAGTCCCCAACTAGTCCGATATCGGTAGGATACCTAAGGCCAATGCGTGTCGGGTCGATCTCAATCTGCACACACTTAGCGTGGCCTGGCTTGGGCAAGAATTCCATATAGGGATAGCTCGTGCCAATCATGATGAGGGTGTCGCACTCTTCCATAGCATCAACCGAGGGCGACGTGCCAAGAAGACCGATACCCCCCGTCGTATACGGACTGCGATCCGGCAATACGGCTTTGCCCAGGAGCGCCTTAACCACGGGACCCCCGACGAGTTCAGCAAGTTGGCTAACCTCTTCGCGCGCGCCAAGCGCACCGCGTCCCACAAACACAGTGACTTTTGAGCCTTTATTGATAATGTCCGCGGCCTTCTGTATCAGCGACGGAGCAGGCTTGGCGGTCGAAGGCACGCTCCAGTCGCCGCTATGCTGAGCTACGTTCGCATTGCTGCGGTGCTTGTCCGTGACCTCCCATTCCTGGATGTCCTTGGGGATGCAAATATGCGCTACACCGTGTCTTCCATACGCGGTTCGGACGGCCATATCAACGACATTCACGGCATGAGCAGGCCCCATGACACGTTCGTTGAATACCGCAACATCCATATAGAGCTTGTCGAGATCAACATCCTGTTGGTAATCCATGCCGATCAAGTCGTGAAAGGTATGGCCCGTAATGGCGAGAACAGGCTGGAGATCGCACTTTGCGTCGTAAAGACCGTTGAGGAGATGCACACCTCCTGGTCCCGAAGTGGCACAACACACCCCAAGCCGCCCCGTATATTTCGCATATCCAACGGCTGCGAAGGCGGCAGCCTCTTCGTGTCGCACCTGGATGAATTTGAGCTTATCCTGGTGCGTCCTCAGGGATTCGAAGAATCCGTCCACTCCGTCGCCGGGAAAGCCGAAAATAGTATCTACTCCCCACTCAATCAGCCGTTCTACGATTAGATCGGAAACCTGCTTAGCCATGAGGTCTTTCTCCTTTTACTAATTCGTTACGTGCGAGAGCGTCAGCGGTCTCCCGATTATTCAGACCTGGTAGGGAGAAGCAGATGTCTCTTTCAATTCCAGGCCCATTCCGGGCCGGGATAGATCGGGTTTCATCACCCCGTTCTCCGGTTCACAAAATCCGTCGAAAAACATCCGTTCAATCCGTGCGTGATCGTGAAAGAACTCCATATGAATCGCACGCGGAACCGCGCAGCAAACGTGCAGATGCATACTAGGGCCGCAATGAGAAGAGAGAGGGATGTTCGCCGCCCAGCAGAGAGACGCGACATCCAGAAATCCGCTGATGCCGCCGCAGCGGGTGGCGTCCGCCTGCAATATGGTGATGGCCTGAGCATCGATCATGCGACGAAAATACCAGGCGGTATAGCCATACTCGCCCGCTGCGATATCCATACTGATCGGGGCACGCGAACGCACCTGGCACAGGCCGGTCAGGTTGTCCGAGCTTACCGGCTCTTCGAACCAGCGCACACCGCTCTGCGCGAAACGATGCGCCAGATCGAGGGCCTGCATGACCGTATAGGCACCGTTGGCGTCCACGAAGAGTTCGGCTTTCTCTCCAATCGCCTTGCGTGCAACGGCGACACGTCGCGGGTCATCTGCTGCGTCTGTGCCCACTTTCATCTTCACCATGGAAAAGCCATTCTCGATCCAGCCGCCAAGTTGAGCCTCAAGCTGGGAGTCGTTGTAAGACGTGAATCCCCCACTACCGTAGACGGGAATACCGTCCTGCGCTCTTCCTAAAAGACTCACAAGCGGCAGATCCAGCAGGCGAGCGCGCAGATCCCAGAGTGCGTTATCGACCGCGCCAATCGCCATCACGGTCATCCCGGTTTCGCCAAGGTTCCGGACATGGCGATACATGGCTTGGAGAATGGCGCCATGGTCAAAGGCATCGCGCTCGCTTACAACCTTTTCGAGTAGCGTCTGCACCAGTTTCCCGGTTGCTGCGTCTGCATAGGTATAGCCCAGCCCAGTGCAGCTTCCGGATTGGATTGAAACGAGCACCATCGTCGTGCTATCCCACGCGTATGTGCCGTCAGACTCAGGAGCATCGGTCGGCACAGTAAAGACCTGCACTTTGCTCCCCGTGATTTTGGCATCTTTAGTCATCAGCAGCTTTCTAGTAATCAGTAAGCACTGTCGCGCCGTTTGAATTGACGGCAACGACATCGCAATGGCGCATCCCGCCGTAGCCATCGAAGTATGCCGCCGGTTCGATGTTGAAGGTCATCCCTTCCGCCAGGACATCCGGTGATTCGGGATGAATGCGCGGCAGGCCATTCGCATTTGCCGCTGCAAAGCCAACTCCGTGGCCGGTAGCATGTTTGAACGCAGCCCCGAATCCATGCTTGGTCATGACGCTGCGTGCCGCGCGATCCACATCGCTCGCGGCTACTCCAGGACGGATCGCGTTCAACGCCTCCGCACGGGCTTTGGTGATAGCTATCCGTATGGCATCTTGCCGTTCGGTCGGCTCACCTGCCGTGTAGGTTCGGGTGATATCTGTCCAATACCCGTCCGCGCAGGTGTTGGCGTGAATCATGACCAGGTCTCCACGCCGAATGGTTCGCTGGCGGGTGCGAGCATAGGCAGCCGCGGCCTTCGCAGAGTTCGGACCCGACATGCAGTAGAAGAAGCCGTAACTGCGTTCAAGCCCTTCTGCCTTCAAAGAAGTGTCGAAAACGGACTGCGCCGCCGCAGCGACCTCGGTCTCACGCATCCCCACGGTAATACAGCGATTGGCTTCTATAAAGCCGTCCGCCGCAATATCCGCGGCCCACTGCATTAAGGAAATCTCTTTCTTGGTCTTCTTTGCTTTTAGCGGCTCAAGGATTGGATCGCACGAGACCAATTTCAATGACAGACACAACCCGCCCAGCAAATCCACTAGCGACGCATGAAAATGCGCAGCAGAAGCATAGCTGGCAGGCTGCATCGTCTGCCTGAATTCAACCCCGAGAGTTTTACCAGACAGAGAAAGCGAAGCTATAGCTAGCCTAATAGGTGCGCTTAGCGCCCGAATGGGGCACTCTAGGCTTTGCAACTGACTTGGCTTATAAGGGATAATCCGTGCCGAGGTAGAGACATCCGCAATCTCCACTTCGTCTTCGGGAACTATCACGGCCACATTACCGTCTCCGGCGAATATAACCACGCTTGTTCCTAGAACGGGCCAAAAGCCAGTAAGAAGAAGAACGGAGGTAGGGTCGCAACAAACGAGCCCATGGAAATGAGAGTTGTCGAGAGCGTTGACGATCTCAACATGCCTTTCGTCATCGACTGCCATGATGTCCGCCTTCTTACGTCAAAATCTGAGATGCAGGAAGGCTTTTATGCCGTTGTGTCGGAGAGCGAAGAATCTGCATCAGACTTCATATGTGGCTGGTAGTTTTAGTGCAGCTGATCAAGGAGAATATCAAGGAGAATCATGCAAAGTTCGCCGGTTGTAGTCGTCACTGGAGCTTCGGCGGGGCTGGGCCGTGCCAGCGCCCACGGATTTGCGAAAAGAGGCGCCAAAACAGGTCTTATAGCTCGGAACCCAGAAGCCTTGAAGGCCGCCAAATCAGAGTGTGAGGCGCTCGGCGGCAGCGCAATCGTACTGCCAGTGGATGTATCCGATTCGGAGGCTGTAGACAAGGCTGCGAGTCGCGTCGAGCAAGAGTTCGGGCCGATCGACATTTGGGTAAACGACGCTATGGTGAGTGTCTTCTCGCCAGTCAAAGAGATGGAGGCTGCAGACTATAAGCGGGTGACGGACGTTCTCTATCTGGGTTTTGTTCATGGAACATTGTCTGCGCTCAAGCGAATGCTTCCACGAGATCGAGGAACGATCATTCAGATTGGTTCCGCGCTTTCGTATCGCTCCATTCCTTTGCAATCTGCATGTTGTGCGTGCAAACATGTGATCAATGGCTTCACCGACTCACTTCGCTGCGAGCTTCATCACGACAAGAGCAATGTAAACGTCACGACTGTGCAGATGCCTGCAATGAATGCGATGCAATTCGACTGGGTCAAAAACCGCATGCCGAATGATACGCAACCCGTACCGCCAATCTTCGAGCCTGAGCTAACCGCCGAGGTGGTCGTGCAGGCCGGCTTATCTCGAAATCCGAGGAGGGAGTACTGGGTTGGCAGTCCGACCGTGATGGCAATCGTCGGGCAGAGAATTATTCGTGGCATCCTCGATCGCTACCTCGGAAAAACGGGTTACAAGTCCCAGCAGATCCCGGGTGAGCCGAAGGATCCGAATGCGCCGAATAACTTCTACGAGTATGTGCCCGGCGTTCATAGCGCGAGAGGAAAGTTTACGGATCGATCGACGGGATCAAGTGCCGAAATCTTTGTGACGCTGCACAAGAGCTGGTTCACCCTTGGTGCAATCGTGGCGCTGGCGGTCGTCGGCGGAACGCTCGCTGCGAAGAAATGTTCAAAATGACTACGAATTTTTGTGTCAGCGATATCCCCTCCTCAGACGACGTCAATCAACGAATCATGTTGGCTGCTTGCTGTGGTGCCTTGGTTGCTCTGGTTCCCGTTGCTCTTTATCAGACAGGTGCTATCTCCCATCGTCCAGATCCGTCTTGTCCAGTTTTTGATTCTGATCGAATTACCCAATCAAAGGCTGCGCATCCGTTCGGGATATCGGACGCGCTGTTGGGCCTAGCAAGTTTTAGCGTCACTCTGGCCTTGATCTTCACGTCCCAACAAAACATCAGAGCCCGAGGACTTTTAGGTGCGAAATTAGCCTTTGACTCCGGAGCAGCGGCGTTGAATGCGACACGTCAGGTTATTTCTTATGGCAAATTATGCTCCTGGTGTATGGGTACGGCGATCTCCGCTGGTGTAATCACCTTCGCCGGGCGACATGTTGTGGCAGGGTCATTTGCAGATGTGCACAATTTTGTGAAGCAAGAGGCATAGCGTGGACAGGGGCATTGAAGAGCACGAGGAGACCCGACCAAAGGCGCTTATAAGAGCTA
>DATCDL010000215.1:0-3238 GCA_036510715.1 Acidobacteriaceae bacterium | reverse complement strand
TCCCGAACGTCTCCGCATTCATACTTGAGGAGCAATTTCGTGGCCGCTCTGACAGAACCACAGAAACATGAGTGCTGGGAACGTGCGAGACGCAAGGCGCTGGAGGAAGCGCAGCGCATGTTCTTCGACTATGACAAACAGCGCGAGTGGGTCAAGCGGCGCACATGGGAAGAATATCTCATCATGGTCACGCCTCCGCGATCTTCGCTCGAAGCCAGGATTGAGAAACTAGAAACAGCGGTGCGGGAATTAAATCCCGGCCTCGATATTTGAGGAGTTTTGCCGTGGGCGAGTTCGTGGACAAGACCGGCAATCGGATCACCTTTTCCGAAGGTGAGCTTCCCCGGTTGCTCGCGCTCGATACCGTTAGCGGCGAGGAAAACCAATATCAGTGTCAGTGCATCAAGTGTGATGCGTACTACATTGGGCACAAGTCGTCGCATCTTGAGGAGCGGACCATGGAAAACATCATCGAACTGTTGAAGCAGCGTATAGGTAGGTACGAGAGAAGGGCAGAGCGCGTGATGGGCGGTGCGACACCGGAGTCACTATATTACCATCGCGTTGACCGAGAGCTTGACGGCAACATTTTAGAGGCACTCGAACGGATGCGCCCGCGTCCGACGAATAAGCCGCTGCGTGGCAATGGATCGCACCGTATTGGATAGTCAGAAGAGGAGTGGCCATGTTCGATACGTCAGTTGAAGAACTGATCGACGATCTTACGAAGCGCATTCGGCAGATGAGCGTTGAGTGCAAAGAGGACGTTGATCGTTTACGGGATGAATGTCGCCAGCGCGAACGTGATCGTTTCCGCAGATATGACGACGAGGCCTATCACCTCATTCGCCAACGCGATGCGTTTCTCAAAACAATTGCTGACATAGAGGCGACAAAGCCTTTGCAAGTTATCTTAACTAAGTAGGGAGCAAGGTCATGGTTTATCACCGCGACGACTGGAAGGATTTTCAATGAAACCGCTATGCATCTACCACGGCAAATGCGCCGATGGGTTTACTTCCGCGTGGGCAGTATGGCGGCACAACCCTGACACTGAATTTCATGCTGGCGTCTATGGAGAGGCCCCGCCAGATGTTACTGACCGCCACGTTATCCTGGTGGATTTCAGCTACAAGCGCCCGGTATTGGAAGCGATGGCGGAGAAGGCCGTCACCGTCCTGATCCTCGATCATCACAAGACGGCTCAGGAAGACCTAGCGCCGTTCATCAATTATAATTTGCACGATGACCGGGACTATCACCCGATACACCGCGGGTCGATTCAGGCGCTGTTCGACATGGACCGCAGCGGCGCGGGCATCACATGGGATTTCTTTCATCCTGGGACACCTCGCCCGGCATTGGTTAATTATGTCGAGGACCGCGACCTGTGGCGCTTCAAGCTGGAAAATTCCCGCGAGGTGAACGCAGCGGTTTTCTCCTACGAATACACCTTCGAGAATTGGGACTATCTTGCCAGGATGGCCGATCTCGGAAGCGCGTCTGCGCTTGCGGATGCCGGCCGCGCCATCGAGCGCAAGCATCACAAGGACGTTGTCGAGTTGGTGGAGGTCTGTCGCCGCCGCATGAAGATCGGCGGCATAGAGGTCTGGGGTGCGAGTATCCCGTACACGCTGACTTCTGACGCCGGCAATCTCATGTCCGAGGGCGAGCTGTTCGCCGTCTGCTATTGGGACACGCCCAAAGGTCGCGTGTTTTCGCTGCGCTCAAAGCCGGAGGGTGCGGACGTGTCCGCCATCGCTAAAGCCTATGGCGGCGGTGGGCACAAGAACGCGAGCGGCTTTACCGTGCCGCTGGCGGAATGTTCGCAATTCGAGTTAGGCAATTAGGGAGAAACCAGTGGCACGACAAATGCGATTTCACTATGCCGGTGGTTGGACGCGGTGGTACACTGACGATGAGGCTATGGCCCCGTTGAAGGCGATTGGGTCTGCAGTAGACTCCGTTGAGATTTCGGAAGAGATGACACGGGCTGAATTTGTGCAGCAGTTTCCAGATCATATATTAGCAAAGTAGGAAGAAAAGTCATGCGCCACGCTTTCGTAGATATCGGGGCTAAGACGATGTGCAGCCGGTGCGGGAATGAAGTGTTCCGCGTCGATGAGGAATGCCCCGCGATCAGCGACGGTGAAATGTATAAGCGTCACCCGAACATTCCAGACAACCGACCAGCCGAGGTCATCATTCGTGAAGACCGCGATGCTTGGCCAAACTGAGGAGCAAATGCCGTGAACGCCGCCGCACAGCTATCCGAATATATCTCGCGCATGACAAACGCTCTGAAGCGCGTTCAAGAATTATGCGGCGAGAAAAATGATTCCGGTTGGGATAATAGCCTTCACATCGCCAAGACCAGAATTGTGCTCATTGATCTTTGCAATTTTGGTTTAGGCAGCGACGAATAGAGGAGTTCGGTGTGGCACTGAGTGAAAAAGAGATGCTGGAAATTCTGCGCCATGAGGAAGCCAAGCTTCTCTATGCCGGGAATAGCCGCGTCGGTCCGCTCACTGGCGAGATGATCGCTGTTGCTGGGATGCAAGAGGTCGAGCGCAGGTACGTCGATGCCCTCATCAAATCGCGCGATCTTCTGCGGGATCGCGCTAACGCAAGTTCATGGTGGAATGACAATCGGATGTTTGAGTTATTCCACAACGTACTCGAACCGCTTATAGGGCGGATCGGTTCATAGTCAGAAAGGGAGAGACCATGACTGGTTTCGTATGGCGGGACGGCCTGTGGGGGGCAATCTCCGGGCTGGTAGTCTTGTTGCTCTTGATTTGGTTGATAGCTGGTGGCGGGAATAACAGCGAGAACCAGGAATGCCAAGACCAAGGCAGACCCGACAATTGCGGGCCAATCTATGGTCCGTAACCACCTCATCAGCATCCCCGTATCGCTTCCCCGAGCAAGCATCCAAATAGGAGCGGCGAGATGATGACGGCGCGAGAGGCCAAGGCAATCGGACATGATTACCTCGCATGGCTCAAGGCGAATAAGTTGCGGGACAGTACCGCGCGATTTGTTGCATTCTGCGCTGGATGGTCGCTTTGTTCGTCTTTCATTGCAAAAACAAAAGTCAGGTAGGGAGTTTTGCCGTGGGCGAGTTCGTGGACAAGACCGGCAATCGGATCACCTTTTCCGAAGGTGAGCTTCCCCGGTTGCTCGCGCTCGATACCGTTAGCGGCGAGGAAAACCAATATCAGTGTCAGTGCATCAA
>DATCDL010000214.1:0-2662 GCA_036510715.1 Acidobacteriaceae bacterium | reverse complement strand
TGGCGAGGTCGATGGTGTTGAACGGCGCGGCTACGTAGAACGGAATGCCGTGCTCCTTCGCGAGGATGGAGACGCCATACGTGCCGATTTTATTGGCGGTGTCGCCATTGGCGGCGATGCGATCGGCTCCGACGATGACGGCCTGGATGCGGCCCTGGGCCATGAGGGAGGCGCTCATGTTGTCGCATAGAACGGTGGTGGGGATGTTGTCCTTCATGAGCTCCCAGGCGGTGAGGCGGGCGCCCTGGAGGTAGGGTCGGGTCTCATCGGCCAGGACGTCGATCTTGTGGCCGCGCTCGATGGCGGCGCGGATGACTCCGAGAGCGGAGCCGTAGCCGCAGGCGGCGAGGGCGCCGGCGTTGCAATGGGTGAGGACGGTGCCTTGCTGGGGCAGGAGGTCGGCGCCGAACTGGCCCATCTGTTTGCAGTTGGCGATGTCCTCGTCGTAGAGCTGGCGGGCGAGGGCGATGACGGCGGATTTGATCTCGGGGATGGGGGTGTTGGCGGCCGCGAGATGGTTGTAGAGATCGCGGATGCGGCCAATGCCCCAGAAGAGATTGACGGCGGTGGGGCGGGTGGCGGCGAGGTGGCTGCAGATTTCTGCTACGTCTGCGTTGAGGGCGGGGAGGGTGGTGGCGGTGGAGCGGTCGATGCCGAGAGCGACGCCCATGGCGGCGGAGACGCCGATGGCCATGGCACCGCGGGTGATCATGTCGCGGATGACGGTGGCGACTTCCCTGTAGGTGGTGGCGAGAACGTAGGTCTCTTCGAGGGGGAGCTTGGTTTGATCAAGGAAACTGACGCCGGCGGGCGTCCATTCTAGCGTGGGAATCATGTCTGTTTTAGTTTAGTGGAATTTCTGGACACCGCAAAGGTTGCGTCCTGCCTGTGAATTCCATCAGCACGCGCAATTGCGTGTGAGGGCAATCTAGGAGGCGGACGAGCTCCACTGCAGCATCCTGCGGAAATCAAACGTCCGGAATCGGTTCTGACAATCGACGCAGCAGAAAGTTCTGCAACCCAGCATCAGGTATTCAAGGCGTCTGCGGTGGGAGCGAAAGGTTTCTCCGGAGCCGCAACGTGGGCAAGTTTGAGGGCGCGCCATGGTCTGTGATTCTCCTTGTTTAAACAGAACGGCATTCAGAATCTACACAATGCTCTAACGGCTTAGCTTGTCTAGATGATGAAAACCACCTGAGGAGATGTAAATGACCGCAAAGATCGTGAAATTGTACGTTGCATGCATCAAGACTGAGCAGGCTACGGAGTGCGTTCGGATGCGCACGAAGCATAAGACTACGCTTACTCCATACAGTATACCAAGTGGCCCCCAGGCATGTGAAAGTTGATCTGAATGCAACAAAGCAAAGGGCACGCTGGAGAAGATGGCAGCGAATAAGAGGGCCGAAGTCGAGTGCAGGGAACTATTTTGCCAGCGTTCAAAGCCAGCCGGGGTGCGTTCGAGGGAGAGCCAGTCATAGGCCGTCGCGAGCGCCGGCAAGAGGAAGCCGCGGAAGGCGATCTCCTCCGTGACCGGAGCGAGCAGCACGGCGAAGGCCGCGAGCAGCCATGCACTGTGCTGCGTTTTTAGCAGGTTGTCGAAGATGGAGGTGGGTGGAGTGGGGAGAAAACGCTCGGCCGTCTGGGATGCGACGCTGAGCAGGACTCCCCCGGCCATCATCCAGTACCAGCGGCGATGTACTGCGAGCGCATTCCACTGGATGCCGTGCAGGAACGATCGCTCCCACAGTCGCGGAAAAATCCACGCGGAGGCCGCGAGCACCAGGACGTAGGCAAGCGCCTGGGAGGCGAGGGCAATCCCGGGATGCTGCGGCATTGTCTCGAGGTGAATATGGACGGCGCTGAAGACGATCAGGGCGCAGAGATTCACCAGGAAGAAGGCCATCGCAAAAAACAGCACGGCATGGCCGAGGTGCGGGATATGCTTCGCCGGGCCGTGGTCCTGCGCCGGGTCGGTGTCGTGCTGGATGTCGAGCGCCTTGACTTCTACGACTTCGGGAATAGGGAGATTGCTCATAAGACCAACAACAGATTACTTGGCTTTCTTCACGGACTTCTTGGGGGCCTTTTTTGCCGCAGATTTTTTGGTTCCAGACTCGGGTTTTAATTTGGAGGCTGTAGGGACTCCGGTCTTTTTCTCGGGTGCAATGAACTTCGGCTTCGGCGCCTTCTTTTCCAGATCGGGGAGATCTGCTGGAGGCAGATGCGCGCTCGCTGCGAAGGTGCCAGCACTCTGGTAGTAGCGGGCGAGAAAGTGTCCGGTATGCGATTCGGGGATGTGGGCGACGAGCTCGGGCGGGCCCTGGGCGACGATGCGGCCACCGCCCTCGCCGCCTTCGGGGCCCATGTCGATCAGGTAGTCGGCGTTGCGGATGATGTCGAGATTGTGCTCGATGATGATGACGGTGTTGCCGAGGTCCGTGAGGCGGTGAAGGACTTCGAGGAGCTTGCGGACGTCGTCGAAGTGGAGGCCGGTAGTGGGCTCGTCGAGGAGATAGAGGGTGCGGCCGGTCTGGCGTTTGGAGAGCTCGCGGGCGAGCTTCATGCGCTGTGCCTCGCCGCCGGAGAGCGTGGTCGCGGACTGGCCGAGGTGGATGTAGCCGAGGCCGACGTCGACGAGGGTTTGGAGTTTCTGGTTGAC
>DATCDL010000213.1:0-2110 GCA_036510715.1 Acidobacteriaceae bacterium | reverse complement strand
AGTCTCCGTACGCTCCGCGAACGATGCTGGCTTCGTCTTCTTGAACAACTATGTTCGCGGATACACCATGCCTGCCCGCAAGTCGCTTCAGATCCAAATCAAGTTGCCCGGCCAGACTCTCACCCTGCCCCGGCATCCCATCGATGTTCCCTCCGGCGCTTACTTCATCTGGCCCTTCAACTTCAACATGGACACCGCCATCCTCCACTACAGCACCGCCCAACTCTTCACCCATCTCGACGCCAACGGAGTCTCTACCTACGCGTTTTTTGCAGTGCCCGGCATCCCCGCGGAGTTCGCCCTCGACGCCTCAACAGCGACGGTCGTCAACGCTAAAGGCGCGCGCATCGAAACCCAAAACGGCATCACCTACCTCACAGGATTTCCCCCAGCCACCCCCGCGTCCGTCGAACTCAAAACCACGCAGGGCCACGCCGTTCATCTCCTGCTCTTCACCGAGCAACAGGCCGAGAGCGCCTGGAAGTCCACCTTCGACGGAGCACCGCATCTCCTCCTCACCGCGCAGGATTTCTACGCCGACAAGAACAGCATCTACCTGCAATCCCGCGGCAAATCTAGCTTCACCTTCTCGGTTACTCCGCCGTTGCAGCAGCCCCCTCACGCAAGCTCGCCCATCCACGCAACAGGAAGCTCCGACGACGCCAGCGGGTTTCAGGCGCAGCTTCCAGCCGTCGACTTCACGCCCGTCTATCGCAAGCTTCGCAGCGCCGGCCCGGTCCCTCCCGTGAAGCTCGGCCCACCCCTCTCATGGCGTCCCATTGGCGTCGCGCAAGCCCCCGCAGACAACGCGTTCAAGCAAGCAGCCGAGTGGGAAATCACCGCCCCTCCACAAGCGCTCGCCCATCTCAACAACCTCTTCCTCAAGGTCACGTACCAGGGGGACATCGCCAGAATCTCCTCCAAGGGCAAGCTCCTCGACGACAACTTCTACAACGGGACGCCGTGGACGATCGGCCTCAAGCGCTTCTTCCATTCAGGCACAGTCAAGACCCTCGACCTCAGTATCCTGCCCTTGCGAAAGGATGCGCCCATCTATCTCCAGCACGCATCCTGGCCGAGATTTCCCGCCACCGGACAGATCGACCTCCTCAAGAGTCTCGTCTGGATACCCGAGTATCAGCTGGTAATTCAAACCAACTCCCACTGATTTCACCCCCCCCCGAATATTTCTTCAGAAAAATGCTGCGACTCCTACTTTCGTCGGATTCGCACCGTGTATGCAACCGCATACATTGATCTCCGATTCGTGAAGAGCATATATCGGACCGTGGACGTTCAGTGCCCGGCACGATTCCGGCGGATGAACCGCAAGAGCGCACGGTCGAAGTCACACCGCATCACCCTTTTGGAGGCACCATGCAGGCAGTCTGTCGGAGATATCACCGGAGCCTCACGCTCCTGTTCGCCATGTTTTTCGCGTGCCTCGCAGGGGCCGCCTTCGGACAGGGAACCAGCGGCACCTTAACCGGCTAGGTCACCGATCCCACTGGCGCCGTCATTCCTGGAGCCAGCGTCACGCTGACCAACGTCGGCACCAACTTTCCGCAGGCCGTCACCTCCGACAACACCGGCGTCTACACCTTCAGGCTCGTCCAGCCAGGCCAGTACAAGCTGGCAATCGCCGCCCCTGGTTTCGGCATCTACGACCAGACCGGCATCGTCATCGACGCCAACGTGCACGCCACCCAAAACGTCAGCCTCAAGGTCGGTTCGGCCAAGGGCCAGGTCGTCGAGGTTGAAGGCAACACCCAGCTCATCGACACAACTTCGGGCGAGCTTGGCACCACCATCAATGAGCGGGCGGTCATGCAGCTTCCACTCAATGGACGCGACCCCTCCGCCCTCGCTCTGCTCGCGCCAGGCATTGTCGATGGCAGCAAGTTAGGCTTCGTCAATCAGAATGGCTTCTCGTTTCCCGGTGAAAACGCAGCATCCGCAAATGGCGGCCGTCAGGGCAGCATCTACTACATGCTCGACGGCGTCTCGAACATGGATAACTATCAGGCCGCCAACTCTCCCACCCCGAACCCCGACGCCATCCAGGAGTTCCGTCTCATCTCCAACAACTTCAGCGCTATCTATGGCTTCT
>DATCDL010000212.1:0-3635 GCA_036510715.1 Acidobacteriaceae bacterium | reverse complement strand
TCCTGAAGCTCTTTGGATGCTTGAGGGAGTTTGGCGATGCAGTGAATTGGTTGGAGTGCCAAAGAACTTTCGATTTGGGGGAGGAAGGGCCGGGCATTGTTCCGCAACAGACGGCATGGCAGGCGCTTAGACTGCTCGATTCGCAGGTGCTCGAATCGCTCCGCACAGGATGACAGATTTTCGCTGGTATCGGGCTTCCATTTTTTGCTTCTATCGAGCCTGCATTTAGAGTGGGGTATGGCTATATCGAAGAGCAAATCCGTGAAGAAGTCCCCTGCACCTCTGAAACAAAACGCTGCCGCGAAGAAGCCGTTGAAGTTGACGGGGCGGGGGCGAACGATCTCGTCGAAGACTGTTTTCAAGGGCAACGTGTTCTGGGTGACGCGGGATGATGTCACGGAGCCGGGAGGGGTGAAGGCTACTCGCGAGGTGATTCGGCACAATGGGTCGGTGGTGGTGCTGGCGGTGGATACGGAGACGAATCCGAAGGACCCGGGGATCCTGTTGATCCGGCAGTATCGGCATGCGGCGGGAAAGCTGCTGCTGGAGTTGCCAGCGGGGAGGATTGAGCCGGGCGAGAAGTTGCTGCCTGCGGGTAAGCGCGAACTGATTGAAGAGACGGGATATCGCGCGAAGCGGTGGTCGAAGCACGCGACGTACTTTGCGAGCCCGGGGTTTCTGACCGAGACGATGACAATCCTGCTGGCCGAGGGCTTGACGCTGGGTGAGGCTGCGCCTGAGGACGATGAAAAGATCGAGTTGCATATGACGCCGCTGAGTGAGGTGATGCAGCTGATTCATGCGGGCAAGATCCAGGATGGGAAGACGCTGATCGGGGTCTTGATGTACGACTCGATGTGGCGATCGAGCAAGGGCTGAGGAAACGGCAGGATTGGTTTGACGTTGCGGAATTTCAATTCGTTTTGACGCGATTGAATTTCTATTCATGAAACTGAAAGCGCGGAAAGACGCTGCCTGGTGGGCCGGCGGAGGTCGGTGTGCGTCCGCAAATCCAATTTTTGGGGAGACTTCAGACCGCCGAATGGGCCAAAGATGCGTCCTATACATATCGTTCTTCCGGCCAGGCGGAGGACATATTACGAGCACGGTAAAGGGACCCATGGCACAGTACACAGGCACGGTAAAGTGGTTCAACAATGCAAAGGGTTACGGATTTCTGGGGCGTGAGGACGGCCCCGATGTCTTCGTACATTACAGCTCTATCCAGCTTGATGGGTATAAGACGCTCAAGGAAGGCGACGAAGTAGAGTTCGACGTCATCCAGGGGACGAAAGGCCCGCAGGCGGACAATGTGATTCGGACGAAAGCTGTCTAGCGCCGGAGAGCTGTATCGCATCGGAGTCGATTGCGTTTTGGGCCCGGAGGTTCGCGCTCTACAATGAGAGGCGGCCCCGGGCCTTGGCATTTTATGGACAACATCACCCTTGCACGTCTGCTCGACGAAACCGCTGCCCTGCTCGAAATCGACGGGGGAGATACGTTTCGTATTCGTTCGTACCGGCGCGCTGCGGAGGCGGTGGAGCAACAGACGACGCAGCTAGCGACGCTCGCGACGGCGGAGGCTGATCCGAAGGCGTTGCTGGCGATTCCGGGGATTGGCAAGGGGATGGCGGCGAATATTCGCGACCTGGTGGCGACCGGCACGATGCCCCTGCGCGAGGAGTTGCTGCAGAAGTACAAGCCGACGATGCTGGAGCTGTTGCGGCTTCCGGGCATGGGACCAAAGACGGTGGCGATGGTGTACTCGGCACTGGGGGTGGGTGATATCGATGCGCTGGAGGAGGCGGCCAAGCGCGGAGATTTGTTGCCGCTGCCGCGGATGGGGCAGAAGTTCACGGACAAGCTGATTAAGGGGATTGAGGATTACCGGAAGAATTCGTCGCGGTTTCGGATCGATGTGGCGCGGCAACATGCGGAGAGGATCAGCGAGCTGATACGGAAGTTTCCGGGGATCGAGACGATCACACCGGCGGGCTCGTTGCGACGCGGGCGGGAGAGCGTGGGCGACCTGGATCTGCTGGTGACGGGGCCGGCTTGCGAGGCGGATGTGGTGGCTGCCGCGGTGGAGCATGTTGCCTCTCTGCCACTCATTGACAAGCTACTGGCGAAGGGTCAGAACAAGGTCAGTTTTACGCTGCGGAACAATCTGCAGGTCGATGTGCGGTTGCTTCCTCGGGCTAGCTACGGAGCGGCGTTGCAGTACTTCACGGGGTCGAAGATGCACAACGTGGCCCTGCGGCAGAGGGCGATCAAGCGTGGTCTTACGCTGAGCGAATACGCGCTGTTGCGGCTTGAGGACAATGTCGTTGTAGCGGCGGCGACGGAGCAGGAGATCTACAACGCGCTGGAGCTGGACTACATTCCTCCAGAGCTGCGCGAGAACGGCGGCGAGTTGGAGGCAGCGGCAAAGCATACGCTGCCGAAGCTGATCGTGCGAGGGGATGTGCGCGGCGATCTGCACATGCACACGACGGAATCGGATGGGAGCAACTCGATCAGGGAGATGGCCGAGGCGGCGATTGAGCGGGGGCTGGAGTACATCGCGATCACGGACCACTCGAAGAATCTTGCGATGACGAATGGGATGGACGAGGCTCGAACGCTGGCGCATGCACGGAGGATCCGCGAGGTTTCAGACGAGCTGGCGGAAGAGTTTGCGGCGGGGCGGGGGCCGCAGTGGACGCGGTATGAGGCTCGGCTGCGGGACAGAGAGCCGGAGGTGCTGAAGCCGTCGGTTCCCTTCCGGATTTTGGCAGGGATCGAGGTGGACATTCTGCTGGATGGGGCGCTCGATCTCGACGACGAGACGCTGGCGCAGTTGGATATTGTGATTGCAAGTGTGCACTCGGGATTCAATCAGACGGGCGAAGAAGTGACGGCGCGGGTGCTGCGTGCGACGGAGAACCCGTACGTACATATCCTTGGACACCCAACGGGGAGGAAGGTGCTGCAGCGCGAGCCGTACAAGATCGACCTGGCGCAGTTGCTACTGGCGGCGGCGCGGCTGGGAGTTGCGGTGGAACACAATGCTTCGCCGGCGCGAGCTGACCTGAGCGATCTGCATCTGCGGCAGGCGAAGGAGCAAGGCTGCAAGCTGGTGGTGAATACGGACGCGCACGCTACGGACCAGCTGGATCAGATGGACGATGGGATTGTGCAGCTGCGGAGGGCGTGGCTGAGTGCCGCGGACCTGCTGAATACGCGACCCGTCGATGAGCTGCTTTTGAGCCTGCGCCGAGCGTGAGTTTGCGAAGTCGCGCTATGCTGGTGGTCTATGCCTGATGATGAGCTTGAATCTGATCTTCAAATCGCTTCCCCTCCTGACCGTAATAATCCGGTCCCGAAGTTCATATTCGCAGCCGTTGTGATGGTGGCCGTGGGGGTGGGGGTCTTCATGCTGAATCCGCGCAAGACGGCGGAGATTTCGGTAGAACATGTGGACATTTTCGCACCGCACACGGAGATGAACGCGGCGCAAGGGGATAACCAGATTATCGGAGCACCGGCGTCGGCGGAAGACGACCTTTACGTAGTGGCGACGGTGACGATCAAGGATACGTTGCGACTGCCAATTTTTGTGGACAGCTACACGGCGACGCTGACGACAGCGGAGG
>DATCDL010000211.1:0-3459 GCA_036510715.1 Acidobacteriaceae bacterium | reverse complement strand
GATCTCCGACTCCATCCTCGACGCCTGCCTCGCTCAGGACCCCTACAGCCGGGTCGCCTGCGAGACCCTCACCTGCACCGGCCTCGTCGTCGTCGCCGGAGAGATCACCACCAAGGCCTACGTCGACTTCCAGACCCTGGTCCGCGACACCGTCAACAAGATCGGTTACGACGACGCCCTCAAAGGCTTCGACTCCAACACCTGCGCCGTCATCTCCACCATCAATCGCCAGTCTCCCGACATCGCACAAGGTGTCGACACCGGCGGCGCCGGCGACCAGGGCATGATGTTCGGCTACGCCACCAACGAGACCCCCGAGCTGATGCCAACACCCATCTCGCTCGCGCATAAACTGGCGCAAAAATTGTCCGAAGTAAGAAAGTCCGGCAAGCTCCCCTACCTCCGCCCCGACGGCAAGTCGCAAGTTACGGTCGAGTACGACTCCCACCATCGCCCCGTGCGAGTGGATGCCGTCGTCATCTCCACCCAGCACGCCGAGTTCTCCGACAAGGACCCCAAGAGCACCCTCACCAACGACCAGCTCCGCGCCGAGATCATGGAGCACGTCATCCAGGCCGTCATCCCCGCCGCTCTCCTCGACGCCGACACCAAGTACCACATCAACCCCACTGGCCGCTTCGTCATCGGCGGGCCGATGGGCGACACCGGTCTCACCGGCCGCAAGATTATCGTCGACACCTACGGCGGCATGGGCCGTCACGGCGGCGGAGCCTTCTCCGGCAAGGACGCCACCAAGGTCGATCGGAGCGCCGCCTACATGGCTCGCTACGTTGCCAAAAACATCGTCGCCGCCGGCCTCGCCGACCGCGTCGAAGTCCAACTCGCCTACGCCATCGGTGTAGCCGAGCCGGTCAGCGTTCGCGTCGACACCTTCGGCACCGGAAAAATCTCCGAGCCCCGCTTGATCGAACTCGTTCGCGAGAACTTCAAGCTAACCCCCAAGGGCATCATCGAGTCGCTCGACCTGCGCCGTCCCATCTTCAAGCAAACCGCAGCCTACGGCCACTTCGGCCGCACCGGCGACGCCTTCACCTGGGAAGCCACCGACAAAGCAGCAGCCCTGAAGTCAGGCGCCGCCGCCGAATTAGCCACCAAATGATTTGACCTTACCGGATTAGCAGCGGGCTTTAGCCCGCGGTAAACCAACGAGTAAACGCGGGGCTTTAGCCCTGGCGCAACACCAAGGGCGAGCCATCAAGGCTCGCCCTTGCTTCGTTCGCGGCGGCGCCGTACCTACGCCGCCGCGGCAACAGAAGCACCATCCACAATCTCCGTCCGCAGACTAGGCGGGTGCGTCAGCGTGTTATGCAGAATGCACTTGTCCACGCTCGCATTCACGCCCTTCCGATGCTCCTCGCTCAGCGTTGTCGGTGTCGCCACCCGCAGCACAAACTCCCCCAGCCGCGCCGGGTTCTTCAGCTTCTCCGCATGCGCTTCCACCAACGTCCCTTCATACGGCAGGTCATGTCGCTTCAGATACGCCACGGCATAGTACGCCGCGCACGCTCCTAGCGCTCCCAGAAACATCTCCGGTGGCGTCATCCCCTCGTCATAGCCTCCGTTGTCCTCCGGCTGGTCGGAATAAATCACATGCCCGCGTGTAGCGACCGAGAACTGCACATCTCCCATGTGTTGCACGTCAACTTTCATCGCTCTCTCCTCTTCTCCAACAACTGCGTCTGCGCAAACAGACGGTCTAATCTTTCGCGAACCTGCCCTCGCGCACGGTGCAGACGGGACTTCATGGCCGCTACCGAAATATTGAGTGCCAACGCCGTCGCATCGCCACTCCGTTCCTCCATATCGCGCATCGTATACACCGCTCGCAACTCCTCCGGGAGTGCCCCAATCGCTCCCCGCACCGCCGCCCGCAACTCCTCGACCAGCAACCTCTCCTCGGGGCCAAGCGATGAGTCCGTCTCCGGCTCGAAGCCTTCCGTCTGCAACTCGTCCAGCGATAGCTCCGCACGAATCCGCTGCTGCGATCGCATATGAAAGCACAACCGTCGCGCAATCTGCGCCAGCCACGCGCCAAACGCCTCCCGCTCGCGAAGCGTATCCAACCTGCGGTACGCTGCCAGCAACGCATCCGTCAGAACGTCCTCAGCATCTTCCTTGTTGCCGCATAACCGCAACATCTGTCGATACACCTGGTCCCGGTGCGCTGCAGCGAGTCCTTCAAACTCCGCTTCATTCTCTTCGCTCATGCAGTTGAACGTAGGCGGTTCCATGGCATGCGCGCAAGCAATCGTCCCATCATGCACGTGTCAGTGACTCCCGCAAACACCAGCCCCGCTCCAACAAACCCAGTCACACCCAGCCATCCGCGTCCCCAAACCAACGCCGCCACCGTACCGCATAGCACCAGCAGCCCTGCAACAAACCGCACCTGCCTCTCCAGCGACCAGCTGGAGACCGTCAGCCGCGTCACCGGAAGCCCCGCTCGTACCCATCCATCCATCCCGCCCTCGATCACGCTCACCGTCACACCGCATCGCGCCAGCCGTTCCTGCGCCATCGCCGCTCGAGTGCCGCCCTTGCACAGCACCGCAATCGGACCCGGTTGGCTCTGCAACTGCGCCACGCCCGATTCCACGCTCTCCAACGGCAGATGCATCGAACCCGCCACACACACCGTCGCGCGCTCGCTGGTCGAACGCACATCCAAAATCACCCAATCGCCCTGCTGCGCCTCCAATGGAGACACCACGCTCATCGTCATCATTTCGCTCTCTACTATTCAAGAGGGCATTCTTTGCCAAAAGGATTCAGACAATCATTGCGGCGCAAAGAAAGATCGATTCCATTAGCAGTTAGTGTCCAGCAGCCGCCGTAAACGTAATATGCCGAATCACCACCGCCTTCAACGGCCGATTCTTCTCATCCCGCGGCACCCGAGCAATCGCCTCCACCACCTTCACCGAAGCCTCATCGCACTGCCCAAAGATCGTATACCCCCCATCCAGCCGATGATTCGGAGCCTCCGTAATAAAGAACTCGCTCTCATTCGTATCCGGCCCCCCATTCGCATACGCCAGCCGCCCTGGCCGGTCGAACGTCAACCCCGGAACAATCTCGTTCGCAAAATGAAATCCAATATCGCCGTCGCCTGAAGCATCGCCCGGCAGATCCGCATTCTGAATCATGAAGTCCGGAATCACCCGCCGAAAACTCAGCCCGTCATAAAACTTCCGCCCATGCATCACCGCATGCGTAGAAGGATTCCGCCAGACCTTCGTCCCCTCCGCAAGCCCCACAAAGTTCGCCACCGCAATCGGTGTCTCCTTGCCGAAAAGCTTGCAAGTAATCGGCCCCATCGTCGTATCGATCACCGCCGCAGGCCCCATCGGCTCAGGCGAAGGAATCGCCGCCGCAGGCATCGGCATCGGCTGCGGCGTCACCTCCGCCAGCGGCACCGCAGCCGCCACCGCAGGCATC
>DATCDL010000210.1:0-6244 GCA_036510715.1 Acidobacteriaceae bacterium | reverse complement strand
ATTGGCCGCCGCCTGTTCATCGACCACGGCATCGGAGTCGTCATCGGCGAAACCACCATCATCGGCAACGACGTCACGCTGTACCAGTCTGTCACCCTGGGAGGCACGGGCAAGGCCGGAGGCAAACGCCACCCCACCCTGCGCGACGGAGTCTTCGTCGGCAACAACGCCAACATCCTCGGCAACATCATCATCGGCGAACGTGCCCGCGTCGGCGCCGGCTCGGTCGTGCTGCGCGACGTTCCGCCGGACTCCACCGTCGTCGGCGTGCCCGCGCACATCGTCTACCAACAGGGCAAGCGCGTCCTCATCACCGACCCCCGCGAGATCAACGACCCGCTCTCCGACATCCTCATCGCCCTCGGCGACGAGGTCACGGCGCTCAAGACCCGCGTCGAGCGACTCGACGGCGAGCTCCAGCAGGCCGTCCGCCAGGAGCCCGCCCAGGCCCTCGTCTCCGAGCAGCAGGAAAGCGCCCAGTACCGCTCCGAGCAGCTCGAACGCTCCGACTAAATGACGATGGGCGAGGGCATTTAGCCCCCTGTAGCCTCAAACCTGCTTAAGTCACGCCCTTTGCAGCCCCAAACCCGCCGGAGTACGCTCCAAAGTCACCCGTTTCCGCCTTAAACAAGTCTGCCCGCTCACCAATCTCATCGCTGGCGAGCGGGCAATTCCGAATTCAAATCCCCTCTAAACCTAAGGTTTTGAAGGAGAAGACGCCGACGCAGTCACTTCCGTCCGCGGCAAAACGCTCGCTGGCATGGGTGGCGGCTGCACAACATGCGCATCCCGGTCCCTCTGCTCAGGTGCCGAAAGCGGCCAAACATATGGAGAATCAGCAACATCGCCGAACCCCATCCGCGGATAGCGACCTGCGGCAACCGTCGTGCGATCGACCCGGACATACACTGGCGACGACTGGTCCTTCCGCTTCGCTAACAGGCTGCTGCCCTTGCTGGTGAGCTCAAACGTATGGCCACCGGCAGTAAACGTCAGCGTGTTTCCGTCGAAGGCGTTATCTACTCTCTCCGCATCCGCTATAGGAGCCCGCGAAACTACAGCAGTTCCCATACCCGGAACAAAGAAATACAGGTATCCAGCGCGCTGGATATCGTAGTTCAGCTGGACTTTTGCGACCATTCCGTCAATCGTCAAAATCCCGTCGCGAACTTGCGCAGAGATGAGCCGATCCGGCATGCCGTCATGCGAATTGAGGTTGGGTGAAGGGGTAGAGTTGCTGGGGCTGGACGTAGTTGACATGGAAACAGGCATAGCTTGCGCCGGGGCCTGTGCCTGACTCGCGCCAGCCAAGGAAAAAGCTGCCGCTAAGGTCAACATAATAGAAACTCTGGGAGAAAAGTGGTACATGGGTGCCTCCAAACCGACGTCTCGTCGTACGCCGACCTAACTAATATCCCACTATCTAAAGCACTTGTGGGTGAAATCCGTGGTGCGTTGAAGCAACTAACTGTGCAAAAACTGTACAAAAACACACACGTTGAATGGAGCGCCAAGAATGCTAGGCCTTGTTTGGCCAGTAGTCAACCCTGCATGATCCAGGGCTTTTGATGCTGATCATTCGATCCAAGGTCGTAGACCCGTGAAGCTCATCCTGTGAACAACCTGTGGATCGCTCGGCATCCTACGTTGCCGTCGGCTGTAGAGTTGGGTCGGTCAAGCTGGTCGATCGGGATGCTGTGCGACTGAGACAGCTGTTTCAATTTACTCACTTTCGATTCTGGTAGTTGTTCAACTTGTCTCACCTACTCTGACGTGCCGCTGTGGAGAGAGGTTGTCCACTTGCTTGCGCAAATTTCGCGGGCACTACAGCCGAGTGGGAGGTGCCTCTGACTGCTGGAGGGAGGGACGAACGTTGGTGCCTAGTAGGTGGATGGCGTGGAGCATGCGGGCGTGCGGCAGCGGGCCTCCGCTCATCATGAGGGTGATGCGGGAGACACCACCTAGAACGTCGCTGACGCGGAGCATCTTCTGGGCAACTCGGTCTGGATCGCCGACGAAGAAGGCTCCCTGTTCGCTGCACTGGGCGTCGAAGGCGGTGCGCGTTGTCGGCGGCCAGCCGCGCTCGCGACCGATGCGGGTGAAGGTGGTGGAATAAGCAGGCCAAAGAGCGTCGGCAGCCTCTTGCGCAGTGTCGGCGAGGAAGCCGATGGCGTGGACAGCGACGTCGAGGGCCTCGGGCGCGTGGCCGGCGCGATGTCCAGCTTCGCGGTAGAGGTCGATCATGGGGCGGAAGCGGTGGGGCTCACCGCCGATGATCGCGACGGTCAGGGGAAGCCCGAGTGCTCCTGCGCGGGCGAAGGATTGCGGCGTTCCTCCGACTCCGATGCGGATGGGAAGACGCTGCTGGAGCGGTCGCGGCCAGACTCCCTGTCCGGTGAGCGAGGCGCGGTGCTTGCCTTCCCAGCTGACGCGGGTTTGCTCGCGGAGCGCAAGGAGCAGATCCAGCTTCTCGGCGAAGAGATCGTCGTAGTGTTTGGTGTCGTAGCCGAAGAGCGGATAGGACTCGATGAAGGAGCCGCGACCAACGATGATCTCGGCTCGGCCGTGGGAGATGAGGTCGAGGGTGGCGAAGTCCTGGAAGACTCGGACTGGATCGTCGGAGCTGAGGACGGTGACAGCGGAGGTAAGGCGGATGTTGTGGGTGCGAGCGGCTGCGGCTGCGAGCAGGACTGCGGGAGAGGAGGCGATGTACTCCTCGCGGTGGTGTTCGCCGATGCCGTAGACATCGACTCCGACGCGATCGGCGAGCTCGATCTCCTCGAGCAGCTCGCGGACGCGCTGGGCGCCGAGTTCACCGGGCGAGCGGCCTGAACCCACGATGGTCTCCACGAAGCTGTCAATGCCGATCTGCATGGTGGATTCGATGAGGGGAGAGGAAGGGAGGACTCAGGGCAGGCTGCGGCTGTGCTGCGGGAAGGCTGCGCGCATGTTCCAATAGAGGCTGAAAAGGAACCTCTGAATTATGCCTCTGAACTGCGGAATCGTCGGGTTGCCGAACGTCGGCAAGTCCACCATCTTCAACGCGCTTACGGCGTCAAAAGCCCCGGCTGCGAACTATCCCTTCTGCACGATTGATCCGAATGTCGGGATCGTGCCCGTTCCGGATGCGCGGATGGATCGCATTGTCACGATGGTGAAGCCGCACTCCATCGTTCCGACGACCATGGAGTTTGTGGACATTGCCGGGATCGTGGAAGGAGCGAGCAAGGGCGAAGGCCTGGGCAACCAGTTCCTGAGCCACATTCGGCAGACGGATGCGATTCTGCATGTTGTGCGCTGCTTTTCCGATCCGGAAGTGATCCACGTTGCGGGCGGCGTGAACCCGCTGCATGACATCGACATCATCAATACGGAGCTGCTGCTGGCTGATCTCGACACGGTGGAGAAGCGGCGGAACAAGGCTGAGAAGGCGGCGAAGAGCAACTCTGCGACTGCTGCGCAGAAGTCGGAGTTGTCAACGATTGTGAAGCTGGCTGATGTGCTGAACGCGGGTAAGCCCGCACGCACGGCGGAGTTGGCCGACGACGAGAAGCCGATCGCACGCGACCTGTTTCTGATCACGATGAAGCCGCAGTTGTATGTGGCGAATGTGGATGAAGCGGCGATCGCGGGAGGAAATGAATATACGAAGCTGGTGGAACAGCGCGCGGCCGAAGAGGGCAGCGAGGTGGTGAGCATCTGCGGTGCGATGGAGGCGGAGATTGCGCAGCTGGAGCCTGCGGAGCGCACCGAGTTTCTGGAGGCTGCGGGGCTGGAGGAGCCGGGGTTGAACCGGCTGATCCACTCGGCTTACAGACTGCTGAATTTGATTACGTACTTCACGTCGGGAGTGCAGGAGGTTCGCGCGTGGACGATCAAGCGCGGGACGAAGGCTCCGGGAGCCGCGGGGGTGATCCACTCGGACTTCGAGCGAGGGTTCATCAAGGCAGATTGCTATGCGTGCGAGGACCTGTTCCGGCTGGGCAGCGAGCAGGCGGTGAAGGAGGCTGGGCTGCTGCGGTCGGAGGGCAAGGAATACGTGGTGAAGGACGGCGACATCCTGTTCTTCAAGTTCAACGTCTAGGTCCTGCGCGGACGGCGAGGGGCTTTGCGTGGTGGAACCCCAGGCGTATAGGGGGGCCCTCCCCCCACCCCCCCTGTTTTGGCCTGATCTCTGGAATCAACGAGTTACAGAAGTGTTTTCCCGTAAAATATTGATTCCAGAGATTTTATTGGCAAAAGATTGAAAACAGGTGGCTTAGGGGAAATTTCCCAATACGTATGCCGTGTGCCAGCGCCAGCAAACTGCAGGTCTCTCCACTACGCCAAACGATACAGCCGTTTGGCTCCGGTCGAGATGACAGCACCTTCGCTGGATGACAGCACCTTTGCTGGGTACTCATGGGAAGATGCTCCAGGGGGAAGGTGCTTGCTTTGAATTTGAGCTCTATATCTATTGTAGAGAATTGGGCAGGGTAACTATGCCAGGTTTTGAAAATATAAATCGCCAGTGTTGATAGGGGTTTTGGCGATTTTGGGGGTTGATGGGGGGTTGACAAGCGAGTTTTCAGTTGTTTTCGAGGTTTCCGTTGGGGAGGTTTCGTCGGAAGGGTCAAGATGGCGGCCCCGACCGGGACCAGGGCTAAAGCCCTTTCTCGTTGGGGTGGGAGTTCAGGGGGCTAAAGCCCCCTGCTAATCCGAAGAGCAAGTACAACGGCGAGAGCAAGTACGACGGCAAGAGCAACGGCAAGGGCACGTACGACGGCAGGGGCAGGTACGTCGGCAAGAGCAACGGCAAGGGCACGTACAACGGCAAGATCAAGGGCAACGGCAAGGGTAAGTGCGAAAGCAAGTACAAGGGCAACGGCAAGGGCAAGGACAACGGCGAGAGCAAGTACAACAGCAAGGGCAAGGACAACGCAAGGGCAACGACGCGGCAACGGGTGGGCGGTGCCGAGCGAGGTTCAGGGGTGAGTTCCTTGCGACGCACAGGCGCGTTCGGATTGAGACTGGAAGATATGGCACGGAAAAAGCTTCGCGTAGGGATTTTGTTTGGCGGCAAGAGCGGGGAGCACGAGATTTCGCTGCGCTCGGCGCGCTCGATTTTGAAGGCGGTCGACCGGAAGAAGTATGACGTGGTCGAGCTGGGGATAACGAAGGAGGGCCGCTGGCTGCAGAGTGGAGCGGCTCAGGGACTGCTGGGTGGCGAGGCGGCGGCTGAAGAGGCGGTGGGTGAGACCGGGCTGTCGATTGTGACGGCCGCTGCGGAGCCGGAGACGGGCACGGGGCTGGATGTGGTGTTCCCGGTGCTGCATGGGACGTTCGGCGAGGATGGGACGATCCAGGGATTGTTCGAGCTGGCGGACATTGCGTACGTAGGTTCGGGAGTTCTGGGCTCGGCTGCAGGCATGGATAAGGATGCGATGAAGCGGATGTTTTTTGCGGCGGGGTTGCCGCTGACTCCGCACGTGACCTTGCTGCGCAGCGAGTGGCGAACAGACGCGAAGAAGGCTACGCGGGCGATTGAGAAGGCGCTGACGTATCCGGTGTTTGTGAAGCCGGCGAACCTGGGGAGCTCGGTGGGGATCAGCAAGGTGAAGTCGCGGAAAGAGCTGGCGGCGGCGATGGATCTGGCCGCGAGCTTTGACCGGAAGATTGTGATTGAGCAGGGCGTGGGTGGACCCGGGGTGAAGCCGCGGGAGTTGGAGGTGGCGGTGCTGGGCAACGATGCTGCAGAGGCCAGCGTGGTGGGCGAGATTGTGCCGGCGAAGGAGTTCTACGACTACGAGGCGAAGTACGAGCTGAATGGCGCGGATGAGAGCGTGAGTATTATTCCTGCGAAGATCAGCGCGGGAGAAGCAAAGAAGATTCGGGCGATGGCGGTTGCGGCGTTCAAGGCGTGTGATTGCGCGGGGCTGGCGAGGGTGGACTTTTTGATGTCGCCGGGGGTGAAGGGAAAGCCTGCGGAGATCGTGCTGAACGAGGTGAACACGATGCCCGGGTTTACGTCGATCAGCATGTATCCGAAGCTGTGGGCGGCGAGCGGGATGTCGTATACGAAGCTGATCGACCGGCTGATTGAGCTGGCGCTGGAGCGGCATCGCGAGAAGATGGAGACGAGCTTTACGCGGTAGGTGCGGGCGAGAGGATTACGATAAGCAGAATGAGTACTACGACGGCGACACTGACATTGGCGGACATTCTGGCGGCTCGCGAACGCATTGGAGCGGCGGTGTACAAGACG
>DATCDL010000209.1:0-3364 GCA_036510715.1 Acidobacteriaceae bacterium | reverse complement strand
GGCGAACATGCAACAGCGGAACGCCGCCGCACAGGATCTCAATACCGCCGCCATGGTTCAACAGCAGCGCGCGGTCAACGACACCAGCGCGGCCAACGAGAGCAACACCTGGCAGACCTATATCCCCTAACTCCTGATGTTCCCTGAACCCTGAAAGAGAGCACCGACATGGCATCCATCGTGTTACTCGCACAAGCCCTCCCGACCGCAAGCTCCGGCGTCGATTGGCTGTACCAGTTCACCAATAATCTGACGAACCTCACGACCCAGAATGGTGGTGCTCTCACGCAGTTCGGGATGACAGAGTTGAGCTGCATCGCGCTGTTCACTTTGGTGAGTATGGTCGTGAACTGGAGCACCAGCACGATGACGTTTCGTCTTCATCATCATCCGATCCAGGCGGGCGATCTCACAAAGTTCCTCATGCGTCTCATCCTGTGTTGCCTGCTCGAAAGTTACTGGGTCAATCCGTTCCCCGGCGCGAGCTTTGGGATCAACCACTTCTTCTCCTACATCGCCCAGGCGATGGTCGCAGCCTTCGACCAAAGCTCGCTCAATAACTTGCTCCAACTCATCAAGACGGCTGGGGACAACACCGCCATGCCGTCACTCATGGCACCCATCCAGATCCTCTGCTACTTCTTTGTCCAGGGGCTCCTTGGACTCGCCTCGGCGATCCTCTTCCTCATCAACTGCAGCTCCTTCATCCTGTATGGCGTGACCGCTCTCTTCGGTCCAGTCTTCGTCCCGCTTTTGATGACCAATAGCTTCCGTGGGAAGTTCTTTCACTTCCTCGACGTGCTCATCAGCTTCGCCATGATTCGGGCCGTAGCAGCCGCCTTTATCTTCGTCTGGGCGGGCTTCCTGAATGGGTTCATTCAGCAGACTTTCAACGGCAACTATTCGATGGAAATGTGGCTTGCCAACCTCATTCCTTGCACCATGGTTTTTATCGCTTTCATCATCAATATGCTCTTTATTCCGAGCATGACGCAGGCTATATTTGGCGGAGCAGCGGGAATGGCAGAGAGCGTTAGCAAAGTAATTGGTACGGCATCATCAATTGGGGCTGCGGCAGGAGGAGCTTAGAAATATGTTCCGTTTTGTCTTGGTAGTTGCCTTTTTACGTCGTGTATTTCAGGTCCCCTTCATCCAGCTCGCACTTGCTGTGACCCTGTGCGGTGCTCTGGTCGTCGGACTGATGTACGCCGTATTGATCTTCCACGCCGTCAATGAAAGGAGCCATACCCCTGATGTCCACACACACAGCTCCCATTGATATGCCGTTGACGCCGCGGCAATCCCTTCTCACTGACCAGATCGGGAACGAGGTATATGCGTCCCACTATGCCGAGCGGAGACTCAGCCGTTTGGTTATTGGGACCGAGTCACTCTTGCTACTCGCGGCGATGGCGCTGATCTTCTCCCTCGCACACCGCCCGATCACCAATCGATATATCCGCATCGACGAGATGGGTCGAGCCCAGGCCATTGCTTATAGCGATTTGAACTACAGTCCGCGCGATGGGGAAGTCCGGACCTACCTCACCGATTGGGCCAACTATCGGTACACCATCAGCCGAGACACAATTGCGAAGAAGTATCCGCTCAACTACTACTTCCTCTCCCAGAACCTGGCCTCGCAACTGATGGCCCAGGACAATCAGAATCACCTCGTCTCGGAGGTGGTTGGCGGACAGATTGAGCAGAGCGATGTGGAGGTCAAGGACGTCACCATTACGTCGATGTCCGAGGAGACGGTTCAGGGGGCGACCATAGCGCGTGGAACGGCGCTGGTGAGTATCGACAAACTCTACTCACCGCGCAACTCGCGGGAGCCGAGGACCGAGCATTGGATGTTGAGTGTGACGTACTACCTCAACCCCAAGCAGGTGAGCGATGAGGCGAAGATATTCCCTCAGTTCGAGACGATCAACCCCCTTGGGTTGACCATCACGGAGTTCCACGAGAACCGGATGTCGGTCGACCCGATTGCACCCGTCGCAACCAGCTCCGCGTCAGCGTTGCCAGCAACCCCAGCCGCAGGAGGGCAGCGATGAGCTATCACCTCATATTGCCGTTCTTTCCCGAGGAGTTGCGCGAGCTGTTGCTCGACCCCTCCATCTCCGATTTGATGATCAATGGGACGACGGGTGTCTTCGCAGATCGTGACGGCGTCGTGCAGCGCATCCCGCTGACGAGCCCGTACACGAATGAACGGCTGCAGGCGGCCATTGAGCGCGTAGCCCGCATCCTTGGTCAGGACCTCACGACCCAGAATCCGATCCTCAATACGCGCCTGCCGGACGGCTCCCGCGTCGCCGTCGTCGGCGCGCCGTCTTCCATCAATGGACCTACGTTGACGATCCGCAAGTTCAACCGCTGGTATACCTCTGACGAACTGATCGCCTCCGGAAGCCTGCCGGAGTGTGTTCGGGATACAGTCATCGGCTTCATCAACCAGAAGAAGAACGGGATCATCAGTGGTGGAACCGGGTCGGGGAAGACGACTCTCATGAAGGCCTTGTTAGACCACATTCCGCAGAACGAGCGCTTGGTCGTCATTGAGCAGCCCGCTGAGCTGAAGGTGTCGCACCCCAACGCTGTTCGCTGGGAAGCCGTGGATGAGATTCCCGGTCAGGTTGCTATCACTCCCAGCGAGCTTCTGGCGGCAGCGCTGCGCCATCGTCCCGACCGCATCATCATGGGCGAGATACGCGATGAGTGCGGCTATGACCTGCTGCAGGCGATGAACACTGGGCATGGCGGAACGCTCTCCACCATCCACGCAAAGTCCGCGTGGGATGCCCTGAATCGACTGTCCGATCTTGCCCTGAGCGCGCGGGCCAATTTGAATCACGCCATCATCCGTTCCGAGACCGCCGAGGCGATCGACTTCGTGCTCTATTGCGAGCGCGACCAGGCAGGCCGGCGTCGCGTGCGCGAGCTGGTGAAGGTGAACGGATATACCCATGCAGACCAGACCTTCCAGACGGAGGACATCTATCGTGCTTCCGCCGCCTGAGCCCAGGAAATCCAGCTAAAGAACTAACCCGAATCCGAGGTCACTTCAATGTCCCAACTTGCCGCCACATCGGCTGCACAGCCCAACTCGTCTCTGAAAGCGCCCCGCGCGCCGGTATCCAGCTGCGGAGGACGCAACGGAGGGTGCTCAAGGCCTTCCTTCCACGGAGCGGTCGCCAGTCCAATGTGGGCCGCGATTGGGACGAACTCTGCGCGCCGAGACACGAAGGTTGCCTGTGGTGCATCGGGGAGCCTTCCGTCTCGTATCCCGTCCTCTACTCGGGGTCACGCTTCGGGGCCAAACCGGCGCCCTGCGCCTCGGCGTCGTTCTGCTTCGCTT
>DATCDL010000208.1:0-12950 GCA_036510715.1 Acidobacteriaceae bacterium | reverse complement strand
CGGCCTAAATCGATTCATTGAATCAGTGCGCTATGAAATCAATAAAGCGCAACTTTTGTTTCACCTTTGGAAGGGGGCAGTACACATGCAAAAGACTCGCAATTCGGCACGATTTAATATGCCGGCCAAGTTCAACTTATTTATCTTCCCAGTGGCGCTTCTGGCGCTTCTGGCGTTCATGGTTCCGCAGGGGATGGCCCAGCAAATTACGGGCACTCTGAGTGGTACCGTGGCTGACCGGTCGGGTGCCATTATTCCCGGGGCCCAGGTGGTACTTAAGAACGAGGCCAGCGGTGACGTTCGCAGCGTCAAGGCTGACGGCTCAGGCCGCTTCGTGATCACGGCCATCCAGCCCGCAAGCTACTCCATCAATATCACCGCCGCTGGGTTTACCCCCTGGCAGGAAAACGACATCGTGATGAATCAGGGCGATGCTCGCACCATTCCCAATATCCAGCTTCAGGTTGGAAATGTTTCAAGCCAGGTCGAGGTGATTGCTGGCGGCGCTGCAGTGGTGCCGACCGATACCGCCGAAATCAGCACGTCACTGAATGAGAAGATGATTGACAGCTTCCCACTCCAGGGCCGTGACGCTGGCGAATTGATGAAAATCATGCCTGGCATGGCGCTCAATAATGGCGGCGGTCAGGGTTCGAGCTTTAACGACAGAATCGTCGGTTCTAATAATGGTCCGGTTGGCGCCTACTCCTCCAACGGCACGCAGCCAAACGGCACGATGGCCTACATGCTCGATGGTGCAAACCTCGTCGATCCGGGCAACTTTGGTACGCAGATCGCCAATATCAATCAGGACATGGTCGGCAGCATCAAATTTCTGATGTCTGACTACGGCGCAGAATATGCAAAGGGCCCGTCCATCTTCCAGGCCTTCAGTAAGAGCGGTGGTCAGCAGTTTCACGGCGAGGCCTATCTTTATACGCATAATTCGGCGTTGAATGCTATCGATGCCTACACCAAGAGCCAGGGCGGCACCAACGCGGCCCAGAGCTACTACTACATGGGCGGCAACGTCGGCGGCCCAGTTCTGCTTCCATTTATCAAGTGGAACCACGACCGGAAGAAGTTGTTCTTCTGGGGTGGTTATGAGTACATGAAGCAGCAGCCTGCAGGCTCAATCATCAACTACAACGTGCCGAATGCCGCACAACTCTCCGGAGACTTCAGCAACACGGGAGTCGATCCTTTAGCGGTCAAACAGTGGCCGAAGTTCTACGATACCCTGGCAACGAGCCAGTTGCCTGCCGGGGGCACGCCAACCTCATTTCCTATTGAAGACATGGATCCCAACATCCCGGGAATTCTGAAGCTCTATCCCGCAACGAATGAGACGCCAACGGCTGCCAACGGCTACAGCAACTATCGGTATGCAAACACGTCGCCTCAAAACCGCTGGGAAGCAACCGGCAAGCTTGACTATGCGATCAGCGATAACACCAAGCTGACCGGTTCTTATACGTACCAGAAAGAGGCGGATCTCGCTCCAATCTCTATCTGGTGGGCGACGCCAAATACGCTCCCATATCCGAGTCCAGGTGCCTCGAAGACGGTGACCTATGTCATCCTGACCAACCTGACTCACGTGTTCAATCCCACCACCACGAACGAGGTGGTCTTCACGTGGTCGCACTTCGTGAACCCCTATGCGCTCGCCAATCCCAAAGCAGTCGATCGTACTGCAAATGGATTCAATGTCCCGGGACTTTTCGGGAACACAACATCACAGATCCCGAACTTCGAACCTGATTATTGCTGCAGTGAGCAACTGGCGAGTCTCAACTACTACCCGATGTCCACCGGTTCGTTTGGTGGCATCAAGCAAGTCCCTGCCTTCTATGACAATTTCACGAAGGTGCTTGGCAATCACACACTCAAGGTTGGCTTCTATTGGGACGATAGCCGCAACAGCCAGAACAACAACGCTCCAGACAACGGCACCTACGCCTTCCAAACCTACGGCCAGAATTCGACTACGAACCTCGTCGCCGATATGATGCTGGGCCGGGTCAATCAATACTCACAGCAAAACGTGGACATACCGTCGAACACGCAATTTCACCAGGTGTCGGGTTATGCACAGGACTCCTGGCGAGTGAAGCCTCGGTTTACCGCGAATATTGGTTTACGACTCGACCACATTGGCCAATGGTACGCAATTGGCTCTAACCCTGGTTTCCAGGTATTCAATCTAGCCAAATATAACGCCAATCCCACGGCCACAAATCCCGGCTTGCTCTGGCACGCGATCGACACAAGCGTTCCTCTGTCGGGTTTCGTAACACCTACGTTCTACTATGCGCCACGCGTCGGATTGGCTTACGACCTCTTCGGAACGGGCAAGACAGTACTACGCGGAGGCTTCGCGGTGTACCGCTACCAGGCGACGAGCGAAACAGCGAGTGCCGAAAACGGGCCTCTCGGATCGTTCGGATATGGCACCACAACTCCCTTCAACGGATATACGAATGTCACCACGTTCACCCCTCCCGCGAGTGTTGAGCAGAACGGCAGCAATGTCTACGCAATGCAGCAGGGTGATGCACGTGCGCCATGGACGGCCGACTATAACTTTACCGTCTCTCAGGCACTGCCTTGGCGGTCGGTGTTTGAGGCGTCGTATGTCGGCAACCATAGTGCTGAAGAATACCTGGATGGATCGAACAGCAATATTGGCAACCTGAATAACAATGCTGTTGGCGCCTTCTTCAATCCGGATCCAATTCTGGGCAAGCTTGTGTCGCCATCATCTCCTTGCGAAACGGGCACCATCGATGGCAACCAGCCGCTGTCCTGCGTAGGTCAGACAACTCCGACGTTCAAGTCTCAGGATTACCGGCCTCTCCAGAGCTACCAGAATGTGATGCTGCTTTCGCACGCTGCCTACTCGTACTACAACTCGTTGCAGGTGACGTTCACGAAGCAGAGTGGCCCGTTCACCTTCCTCGCTAACTACACGTTCTCGAAGGTGCTCGGTATACGTGATGGTGGCTCCAATAATGGTCCTGGAAACGGTTCCGGCGTTGACCCATTCGTGCTGCGCAACAACTACGGACCGCTCGCCTATGATCACACGCATATCTTGAACTTAACGTATAACTGGTCGCTGCCCAGTCCGATCCATGGTTCAAACCTGGGTATGAAGTTGGCCGGCGGTGCGGTCAACGGTTGGAAGTTATCCGGTTACACCACCTACCAGAGTGGCGCGCCACTGCAACTTTCAACAGGTGGCAGTCTGAACACCAGCTATGCCAGCGGTCTCACCGTTCCGACAGTCGCACATCCTAACCTCCCGAACAACGGCATCATGCTGGCAAACGGGCTCGTTGCTACCTCAATCAACCCGTCGAGCTATTTCGGCACCGATGCGTACAAAGTGTTGGTTCCAGCGTTGACGTGCGATCCCACCAAGGGTCTGGCGAAGGGTCAGTACTTCAATCCTAAGTGCTTCACAACCCCGGCTTACGGAACACAGGGTGCGATCAACATGCCCTACATGAGAAATCCTGCGTACTTCGATAGCGATCTGGGACTCTATAAGGACTTCCACTTCACTTCCAGCAGGTACATTCAATTCCGGGCGTCCGCAACCAACTGGCTCAATCACCCGCTCAGGCAGTTTGGGCTGGCAGGCAATGGCGATCAGTCATTGAACTTCCAACTGAGTACCCCCGCTACCTGTGCTGGGTGCGTGGACTCGAATGGCAAGGCGCTCAATGTCATCTCTGAGTCGCCAACCAATGTCAACACTTCAACCACCGGAACGCCTGCCTTCAAAAATGGCTCAAGGTTTGTAACACTGGCTGCGAAGTTCTACTTCTAGAGCAGAACGTTTCAGCTAACATACGAGGGGCGGCTCACGCCGCCCCTTTCCTTTTTGCCTATGACTTTGATGAGACTAATCCGTTACACCCTATGGATAGGCCTCCTGCAGCTTTTCGCAGGCGGCTGCCCGCTTCTATGCCAAGCCCCAGTCGCTCCAGCGGCGCAGGCCGCACCGATCCAGTTTGAGTTGCAGAAGATTCCCTTCCGACTTGAGAATGATGAGACGCCTGCCAGGAATGCTCCCGAGGCGATGGCTGGTGGGGTCGCCGTTTTTGACTACAACGGAGATGGGCGTCCAGATATTTTCTTCGCGAACGGGGCGAATATTGCGACGCTCAAAAAGGATTCGTCCAAGTATCGCAACCGGCTCTTTCGAAATGATGGACACGGAGTTTACACCGACGTAACAGACGCCTCGGGCCTTGCTGGTTCAGGCTATGACATCGGCGTAGCCGTAGGCGACTATGACAACGATGGCCATCCTGACTTATTTGTAGCAGGTATTTATAAGAACACGCTGTACCACAATAATGGCGATGGTACCTTCACGGATGTTACTGCGAAGGCAGGGCTAGCTAACTCCATTGATCCACAATACGGACCGCTCTGGGCTGTTGCTGCTGTTTGGGTTGACGTGAATAACGATGGGTTACTCGATCTATTTGTCGTGAACTACATGCAGTGGAAGTATTCCGATAAGCCGCTCTGCTCCTATCATGGCGTTGCCGACTATTGTCATCCGCGCTACTACAAGCCTACCCCCGACAAACTCTATATCAACAACGGCGATGGAACGTTTACGGACGAATCGGTGAAGTGGGGCATTCGAGATCATCTGGGCAAGGGCATGGGCGTCGGTATGGCGGACTACGATCTCGACGGGCGGCAGGACCTCTTTGTTACGAATGATGCGGGCTATGAGTTTCTCTTTCATAATCTTGGGAATAAGTTTGAAGAGGTTGCCTTTGACGCAGGCGTTGCGCTTCCTGAAGATGGGAACTTTATCTCAGGAATGGGTCTCGACTTTCGCGATTTTAATAATGATGGCTATCCCGACATCTCCTATGTCGCATTAAGTAACCAGACCTTTCCACTCTACGAAAATACGGGAAAGGGAGACTTCCGCGAGGTGACCACCTCGAGCGGTATGCGGGCCCTGACCATGTCGATGGCGGGGTACGGTTCGGCCTTCTATGACTTCGATAATGACGGCTGGAAGGATCTGTTTGTGACGCGCGGTCACGTCGAGTCGATGCCTATTCCAGGTGCGGATATCGACGAGTACAACACGGTCTTCCTTAACTCTGGCAAGAGCGGAAAATTTACGGCGCTCACCGCGGAGGCACGACTTACAGCTTCACCGCCTGCGCGCCATCGCGGGTGTGCGTTCGGCGACCTGGATGGAGACGGCCGCGTCGATGTAGTCGCGACGGCACTCAGCGCCGGCGCAGAGATCTGGATGAACCGGAGCAAGAACAGTAATCACTGGTTGGATATTGCATTGCGCGGAACCAAGAGCAATCGCGATGGCATCGGTGCGCGAATCAAGGTCGTATCCAAGAGTGGCACGCAGTATAACCACATGACCACAAGCGTCTGTTATGCGTCTTCGAGCGATGGGCCTGTTCACTTCGGCCTTGGAGCTGATGCGCACGCGGACCTGGTCGAAATCTGGTGGCCCTCTGGAAGAGTGCAGGAGTTTAAGAACGTTGATGTTGACCGTATTCTCAAGGCCGTTGAGCCTTCAACCTAGAAAATAGTGGAGAGATACCTATCGCTGTTTTCCTTCAATGAGTTGTTCGAAACTGCAGGAGCCTCCTCTGATGAAGAAGTATTTCGCAACCCTTCCGTTACGGGTTCTTTACAACCTGGTGGTTCTGGGTTGCGCTGGCCCGCTTCTCATCGCACAACAAAATGCGGTGCCTTCTCAAAGTGGAGAAGTACCGTCGTACACGCTAACCACTACGGTCAACCGGGTGGTGCTGGATGTCGTCGTAACGGATGCGCACGGTAATCCTGTCCACGGACTTACTCGTGATGATTTTAAGTTGGCGGAGGATGGCGCACCGCAGCGAGTGCTCTCGTTCGACACCGCGAACTTTGATGGGGGGATGACGTACACGCCTGCCGCGCTTCCGCCGCTGCCAGAGAATACTTTTGTTGATCTGCCGCCCTCTCCTGAGCGTGGGCCACTCTATGTGATCCTTTACGACCTTGTAAATATTCCGACCGATGACCAGGTGTTTGCCCGCAAGCAATTGGTGCGGTTCATTCAGAACGCGCCGGAGGGGGCTCGCTTCGCAATCTTTGTTTCCTCGGATGGAGTTCATCTGGTGCAGGGATTTACTTCGAACCGAAGAGAACTCTTTGCGGTGATTGATCCTAAGAGCTCGAGGCCGCACGTTCCTGAAATCTTTCTGATGGGCGTGAACTTCGGTCAGAATGATCCGCTTGCAGCAGCATCGAGGCTAAGTTCCATTGCGGGGTATCTTGCCAATTTGCCGGGACGGAAGAATCTTATCTGGATGGCGAGCATGTTCCCGCTGGATCTCTTCCCATCCATCACGGACACCGAACAGAATAAGGAAGCTGCCAAAAAGGCGCTCGATATGTTGGCCGCAAATCAAATTGCCGTCTATCCGGTGGATGTCAGCGGCGTTGTGCTGACCGAGGTATATGCACCGCCAGAAACAGCTGGAAGCGGCGGTATTTCGACTGATTCTCGCGATTACGGTATGACGAAACCCAGGGTTACCCCGCCCCGCGGCTCAGTACCGACTACCGCGCCGGTCGGAGCATCGGTTAACGGTGGCGCCGGATATTCTCTAACCAATGCCAGTTACCGGCAGCAGGATGAGATCGCGCGAGTGACTGGCGGGAAGGCCATTTATAGCTCGAATGACGTGACGCAATCGCTGGACAAGGTCACGCAAGACGGAGGGAGTTACTACACGCTTACCTATTCCCCGACTAACAAGAATTACAACGGTAAGCTTCGCCAGATCCGCGTGGAGCTGGAGGCGAAGGACGATCATCTTGCCTATCGACGCGCCTACTACGGCGTCGATCCCACTGCTGCAGCGAATGGCGGAAAGGTCACAGCCGAGGAGCGAATCGGAACATCGGGAGATGGATTCGCGGGCAGTATGGAGCATGGAGCTCCAGCTGCACATCAGTTGATTTTCGCTGCTCATGTGCGGACCCTGGGCCCTCCGGCCATGGGCACTCCCGAGCAGATGTCTAGCCTCGCAAGCCAAACATCCTTTCTGAAGGCGGAGCGCCACGGGGGATCGGGGAAGCCTCCAAAGGCCGTACCACTGCAGGTGTTAGCAGTCGACTACACAGTGATGGCGCACCAGTTTGAGGTTGCGGGAGAGACGGCTCCGGATGTCGAGATTGCCGTCGCTCTTTATGATTCCGACGGGCAGGTGCTCGACGCGTCTGTAAGCAAGATGCCGGACGGGAAAACTGGACAGAACTCTGCACCAAGGAATGCATACCGAATGGAGCAGCGCGTGGCTGCACCCCTCAATGCCCGGTTCCTGCGGATGGCAGTGCGCGATGTCAAGACCAACAAGACTGGCGCGATGGAGATTTCACTGCCACTGGCGGCGGAGAGCGAAGTCACGGTGAAGCATTGATGCGCGTGAACATTTATCGGGGAATGGAGGCTCGGATCGCACGGCGCCGTATTAGCGCGCCATCCATCCGCCGTCGACGGTGAGGACCGTTCCAGTGACATAGTCGCTGGCCGGAGAGCTGAGAAAAAGTGCAGCGCCTGCGAGGTCTTGCGGTTGCCCCCAGCGAGCAGCAGGAATGCGCTCGAGGATCTGACGATTGCGCGTCTCGTCGGCCTGAAGGGCTTCGGTGTTGGTGGTTGCAAAGTAGCCGGGTGCGATGGCGTTCACCTGGATGCCCTTGGGCGCCCATTCGTTGGCGAGCGCCTTCGTGAGCTGTGCGACGCCGCCCTTGGACGACGCGTACGCGGGGACGCGGATGCCGCCCTGAAAACTGAGCAGCGAAGCGATGTTGACGATCTTTCCGGCGGATGATGAAAGACAGACATTCGTCTTGCGGGCAAAGATGTCGCGGGCCACGAACTGGGAAAGTTGAAAGACGCTGGTGAGGTTGACCTGCAACACGCGCTGCCAATCTTCGAGGGTTGTATCTTCGGCGGCAGCACGGGAGATGGTGCCAGCGTTATTGATCAGAATGTCGACGCGGCCGAAACGCTCCTGTACGGCGTTGAAGAGGTCTTCCGCACCGGTGGTGCTGGAGAGGTCGGCCTGAAACGCTGCAGCGTTCTTGCCGATGGTTGCGGCGGTTTCATCCGCGGCGCGTCGATTGCCGTGGACCGCGACCGTGGCGCCTGCCTGGGCTAGTGCGATGGCGATGGCGGCACCCAGGCCGCTGGCAGATCCAGTGACAAGGGCGATCTTGCTGTCGAGTCGGAAGAGGTCGAGGATGTTGGCGGTGGACATGAGGTCAACTCTACGTGGGACACGGAAGCAAATGCAAAGAACCGGGCGCGAGGGTATCGTTAGATCAGGGCTGCGAATCGCGATGAAGTGACGGAAGTCTGTTGGATTACGTATGCTGTTGAACGACGATGACGGAGGGTTTAAGAATGCGATTGTTTGGAGCAGCAACGAATATGATCCTATGCGCCATGCTAGCTGGAGCGAGTTCGTTGGCCCAGGGCCAGCAGGCTGAAGCAGCCAAGCCTCCGACTCCTGTGACGCCTGCAATCCAGACGCAGCCCGACGTGTTGAACCTGGATGCATTGGCAGAACAGGGCAACGCGCTTCTGGAAAAGGCTCGAGCGGGAAGCGGAAGTGCGGGGATCACGCTGGCGAATTACACGGGCCACCACACCATGCTGACGGCGCGTACCAAGAGCGGCGGTGGCGAGTTGCACAAGCACTTTGCCGATTTCCTCTTTGTGATCGATGGCGAGGGAACCGAGTTGACGGGTGGGACAATGGTGGATGCGAAGGAACTTCCGGGGGGCGAGGTGCATGGGACAAGTCTCGAGGGAGCGACTCCACACGCTCTGCACAAGGGCGACGTGATCCATATTCCTGCGGGCACACCCCACCAGGCAATCGAGGCACCGGGACAGACGATTACGATCTATGTGATCAAGGTCGAAGTGCCGGAGAGCAAACAGTAGACAGTGGCAAGGAGCAAAAGATGAAAATTGTGCAGATGGCGGATGCAGTGCGGTATCCGAGAATGACGACCGCTGAGTTGCGTGAGACGTTTTTGCTCGAGGCGCTCTTCCGCGAGGGAGAGATTGAGACGAGGTACGTCGATCTGGATCGCACGGTGATAGGTGGTGCGGTGCCGACGACCAAGCCGCTGACGCTGGAGACGCATCCTGAGTTGCGCGCTGACTATTTTCTTGAGCGCCGCGAATTGGGGGTGCTGAATGTCGGTGGCTCCGGTACCGTGACCGTCGACGGCCAGAAGTTCGGCCTCGGAAAATTGGATTGTCTGTATGTGGGGCGTGGCAGCAAGGCCGTGAGTTTTGCGAGCGACGATGCGAAGACGCCCGCCGCGTTCTATCTGCTGAGCTATCCGGCGCATACCGAGTACCCGACGAAGCTGGCGAAGTTTGCAGAGTTGGAACCCGTGCATCTGGGATCGGAGGAGACCTGCAATAAGCGGTCGATTTATAAAGCGATCTTTCTGGATGGCATACGCAGCTGCCAATTGGTGATGGGATTCACACTGCTGGCGCCGGGGTCCAGCTGGAACACGATGCCGCCCCACACGCACATGCGCCGCAGCGAGGTGTATTTCTATTTTGATGTGGACCCATCGCAGCGCGTGCTGCACCTGATGGGGCCAGCGGAGGAGACGCGTCACCTGGTGATCAGCGATCGTGAAGTGGTGGTGTCGCCGGGCTGGAGTATTCACGCAGGCGTTGGCACGAAGAGCTACGGATTCTGCTGGGGCATGGGCGGCGAGAACCAGCGCTATGACGATATGGATGTGTTAGCCATTGCAGGTCTGAAGTAATGAGCGATACGGCGGGGTTGGCTCTTCGAGCGTTGAAGGAATGCCGGTGGGACCTGCTCTCGCTGGGCGAAGTGATGCTGCGTTTCGATCCGGGTGAAGGAAGGATCGTCGGTGCTCGCGAACTGCGAGTGTGGGAGGGCGGCGGCGAGTATAACGTAGCGCGTGGATTGCGCCGGTGCTTCGGATTGCGGACGAGCATCGCGACGGCGCTGGTGGACAACCAGGTGGGGCGTCTGATTGAGGACTTGATTCTCCAGGGAGGCGTGGACTCGTCGCACATCCACTGGGTAGAGTTCGATGGAGTGGGTCGTGCGGCGCGCAACGGGATCTATTTTCTGGAACGAGGGTTTGGCGTGCGCGGCGGTGTGGGGATGATGGATCGCGGCCATACGGCGATCTCGCAGTTGAAGCCCGGCGAGTTGGACTGGGACTCGATCTTTGCAGAGGGCGTGCGGTGGTTCCATACGGGCGGCGTGATGGCGGCGCTGAGTGGGGATTCGACTGCGGTCGTGCGTGGAGCCATGGAAGCTGCAAGGCGTCACGGCGCGGTGGTGAGTTTCGATTGCAACTACCGTCCCAGCTTATGGAAAACGCGCGGCGGGCGGGATGGCTCGATTGCCGTCAATCGAGAGCTGATGCCGCTGGTGGATGTACTGTTTGGACACGAGGGCGATCTTGCGACGACGCTCGGTGAGGCATCACGCGGGCCAGTGTGGCATACGCTGGACAGCTTCGGATCCATGGCCGGGCGCGTGGTTGCGGAGTTTCCAAACCTGAAAATCATTGCGAGTACGATAAGGCGGACGATCACCGCGAATAAAAATGGTTGGAGTGCGTTCGGGTTTGCCGAGGGAGTGGCGCACGAGGGATTGAAGTTTGCGGAGCTGGAGATTCTGGATCGTGTAGGTGGAGGAGATTCCTTCGCGGCGGGATTGATTTATGGCCTGCTCGCAGGGAAAGGGTTGCCGTGGGCGTTGGACTGCGGCGTAGCGCATGGCGCGTTGGCCATGACGACAGCAGGGGATTCGTCGATGGCGACGCTGGCTGAAGTTGAGAATTTAATTGTAGGCGGAGGTGCTGGAACAATTCGTTAGATCAGAGCCTGTCACTTAGCTCGATACATTTCAGCAGGCACATTTTCTATCTCTCATCATCGGGTGTTGGTTTGACACTCGCACGAAGTCATTACGCAACGATTTTTTATCGCGTCCGCCGCGACCCTAAGGAGAAGCCACTCATGGCTAAGAAGCTCGTCGGCAAAACCGCTCTCATCACCGGAGCCAGTGCAGGTATTGGCTGGGCCACTGCACTTGTACTCGCGGAAGAGGGTGCAAACCTCGTTCTCACGGCACGACGCAAGGATCGTCTGGAAGAGCTTGCAAAACTCGCGCTTGAAAAGGGCGCATCCGGTGTCACGATCCTGCAGGGCGACGGACGTGAAGAGCAGGTCGCCAAAGATTGCGTGAGCGCAGCCCTGAAGGCTTACGGCGCTCTGGACATTCTTATCAATAACGTTGGCATGGGCATCTATAAAGACCTCGCGGAAACGAGTCTCGACGATTACACCACCATGGTGGATACCAACATCCGCACGACCTTCCTCTTCTCCCGCTATGCGGTTCCGCACATGATTGAGCGGGGTCAGGGCACGATTCTGATAATCTCCTCGATGGCCGGCGTCTATGGTTTTGCCGGCGAGGCGGTCTATTGTTCCACGAAGTTTGCGCAGGTAGGCTTTGCGCAGGCGCTCGACAAGGAACTGCGGCCGAAGGGCATCAAGGTGGGCGTCATTTGTCCCGGAGGAGTGAAGACCGAGTTCGCCCTCGGTACGGGCCGCACCGTCAAGGGAGTCGCTGAAAGCAGCATGCTCGAACCCGAAGATGTCGCCCAGGCGGTTCTGCTCGCATGCACGCAATCCCCAGGTTCCCGCATCATCGAGATTCAGATGAGAACGATGGCAGAAGCACTGGCCTAGGTGTCGGTCTCAAGGTTTTGGTGTTGCGGTTTTATTCCCGGCTCTGGAGTGGTTCGGCGGCCGATCTGCGGTGCACCATGGACAGATATTCTCTGATAACTTCTCTTTGAGGTGCCGTGATGTCGGATAAAACGTTAGAGGTTGGCCAACTCTCGGCGGGGCCGGGAGAGAAGCGCTACGGTGTCGTTGAATTTCCAGTTCAAGGGCAGCCTTACAAGCTTCCCCTATGGCTGATCAACGGAGATGGCGCCGGTCCGACCCTGGTTGTGACGGGCGGGGTACACGGCGCCGAATACGCAAGCATTGCGGCTGCACTAGACCTCGGCCGCTCGTTGGATCCGAAGGGCCTGCGCGGAAAGGTTATTGTGGTGCCGGTGGTTAACCTGCCTGGCTTTGCTGCTCGCTCCATCTATGTCTGCCCTCTCGACGGGAAGAATCCCAATCGGGTCTTCCCTGGCGACGCAGGCGGAACGGGGACTGAGCAGATGGCGGACTGGCTCTTCCGCAACGTCATTTCGCAGGCGAATTACTATGTGGATCTGCATGGCGGCGATCTAATTGAGGCCCTCGTCCCGTTCACGATCTTCTTCCGTTCCGGCAATGAACAAGTGGACGCCATGTCGTTCGAGATGGCGAAGGTCTTTGGGATTCGCTACATGGTAGCCAGTGAGATTGCCGGGTCTACCATCGCTGCCGCCTCCAACGCTGGTATCCCCGCCATCCTCGCCGAGTCGGGTGGGCAGGGCATCTGGACGGCGGAACAGATTGCAGACCATACCATCGGCCTCCAACGCGTGATGCGTTATCTCAAAATGATGGATGGCTCCGCGCTGGAACCAACTCCGTTCACACTGCTGGAGCAGTTTCACTGGTTGCGGAGTGAGCATGAGGGCTTCTGGTATCCGCAGGTGTCGGTGGGAGAGATCGTTCGTGCCGGTCAGGAACTCGGATGCATCAAGGATTGGGAAGGGAACGTGTTGCAGACGGGCCTCAGTCCCGACAAGGGTACCGTGCTCTTCATCGTTTCATCGCTGGCGATCCATCCGGGCGATCCTCTCTTCGCCGTCGGCGCATAAACCGGCAGCGCCGCTGGATCACTCAACGCCTCGAA
>DATCDL010000207.1:0-2835 GCA_036510715.1 Acidobacteriaceae bacterium | reverse complement strand
CACATGTCCATGGCCACCGCTTCGATGCCGTCTAGCTGCTCCTGCGTAAGCCCTTCGTAGTAGCCGGCCAGACTTTCCTGCTTGCGGTCCTCCGCAATGTGCTCCACCGTCCCTTCATCCAGGTCGCAGACCAATGTCAGATAGCGATGACCCTTCGCCGCGGCTTTCTCATCGACGCCGATCTTCCTTACGACCTTGCGCGCCTTTCGTAGTTGCCCACGAGCCACCGCGCGCTCCATCAACCCCCAGGCCTCATCCCAACTGATCCGAAGTATCCGCGTGGCTCCGCTCACGTCGCATTGGCGCAATACATCGATGGCCAAGCGCTCAAAGAGAATCGTGAAGCGGGACCGAGGCTCCGCCCACGGCACACTGACCTGGAGCACCCCGTGCTCGGCGCATTCCACGCGAGGGATGCGTGCGTGCAAGTAAGTCTGGAATTGGCAGCTATCGAGGTGTCGCCAGATACGCTCCTCGGCGTGGTCGTAGAGAGGCAGATCTCGTGAGCATTGCGGACACACCCACGCCGCGTCCTCAGGATGCTCGGCCCACACGTCTACGCGCTGCCCTTCGACGTCCAGATTCACGCGACTTACGGTCCACGGCGACTTCAGGCCCAGCAGGTACTGATAGAGCGCGGTGTCTTGCATGGCTTCCTCCGGTCTTGGAAGCCAGAATCTTACTCTACACGGTTACCCACGGCAAACCCGGAAGCGCCGATTAAAGATACCGGACGAAAGCGAGACGCTGTCACTTTCGACCCATACGGCCGAACCAACTGGGGCGGTCGATACCGTGTAGAGTCGGAAGGTGACGGTCTGAGTGCTAGTCAAAGGGTTGCCGCTGGTGTCAGTCAGCAAGCCCTGCACGTTGAGAAATTTGCTGTTGGCCCAGCTCAACCTCGGGGCTAAGAAGGTACCGTACCGTGTTTGATAATCATCTAGAGCACAGAATCCCCTGCCTCAAGTTGTGTAATGTTCGGTTGCGAGACCAACAGTACATACCCTGGGAGGGGACCGATGAAATTATACTCAGCAATTGACCTGCATTCCAACAATAGCGTGCTGGTGATCATGGACGAACGGGATCGAGTTGTGTACGAGGGACGTCTGCCGAATGAGCTGCCGGCTATTCTGGCGCAACTGGCGCCGCATCGGCGGAAAATACAAGCGATCGCGGTGGAGTCGACATACAACTGGTATTGGCTGGTGGACGGACTCATGGAGGCAGGCTATACCTTGAAGCTGGTGAACACGGCGGCGGTGAAGACCTACGATGGGCTCAAGTACACGGGAGATGAGCACGATGCCCGACACTTGGCTCACCTGCTGCGGCTGGGTGTGTTGCCCACGGGCTACATCTATCCGAAAGAAGAACGCGCGGTGCGCGACCTGTTGCGAAAGCGCGCGAAGCTGGTCCAGTTCCGCACCGCGCAGATCTTGAGCATTCAGAACTTGGTCAGCCGCAATAGCGGGAAGGGAATCTCGACGGACGATATCCGCGAGCTCGATGAGAAGGAGATCGATCGGATCTGCGGCGGCAATGACGCGCGGGCGTTGGCGATTAAAAGCAACCTGGCGGTGTTGCGCTGTCTGGATGAGCAGACCCGAGCGCTGGAGCGAGCCGTGCTGGCGCAGGCCAAGCTCAAGCCGGCCTTCGAGAAGCTCCTGACAATCGATGGCATTGGGAAGATCCTCGGTATGACCATCATGTACGAGGCCGGAAGCATGGACCGCTTTGGGAAGGTCGGGCAGTTTGCCTCCTATGCTCGCTGCGTGAGCAGTTCGCGCTGGAGCAACGGCAAGAAGAAAGGTGAGGGGAACCGGAAGAACGGAAACAAGTACTTGGCCTGGGCGTTTGTCGAGGCGGCGAATTTCGCCATACGCTATAACGAGCGGGTTCGAAAATTCTATCAGCGCAAGAAAGCCAAGACGAACGTGATCGTCGCCCTCAAAGCGGTTGCGCATAAGCTGGCTCGAGCCAGCTATCACGTGCTAAAGGACCAAGTGCCCTTTGCGGAGGCGCGCGCCTTCGCGTAACGATTTAGGTGGAGGAGACGAGCTCGGCGAATGTTTGGGACAACCAATGTGTTTGATTAGCCGTTTCCTCCACCCCTGTTTTAGGCGAAGACGCCTCGGCCGTGAGCCAATTGATGTTTGGCTCGACAAAAGTCGAAAGCCATAGACTTGTCGGCGGCATGGTCCGCCATTGAGATGGACACGGCAGGGTACCAACGGTTTTCTGGGCCCTCGAAAAGAGGGCAGGGGCTACGGCAGCATCATCGCCGCGGCCTTGATCCTGATGAGTGACTGGTGCGGCTTCGTGCCGACGCCAAATTAAAGAGAACCCGGACGCGAATTGCCTTCAACAGCGGGAAAAAGATGCAACCCAGAACACCCACTACCTGTGGGCAGGTATTCTATTGCCCGTTGACTCGGGGTTCTCTAATGAGTGACATTCTTAACATTCCTCGACGGAAATGGAACTTCTGAACGCGCTTTTGCGTATTGTTGGTGACGGACTCCAATATGCCCCGCGCTCCCCGCGTTCATTTCCCAGGCGCCCTCTTCCATGTCATGGCCCGCGGGAATGGCGGAGAGAAGATCTTTCTTGAGGAGAACGATTTCCGCGTCTTCCTTGGCTTCTTGTCCGAGTTGAAGGAGCGCAAACCATTCCGGCTCTTCGCTTATTGTCTGATGACGAACCACTTCCACCTGCTTGTCGAGGTGGCTGACACACCCATGCCGGTGCTCATGCAGCGGCTGATGCTGCGCTACGCCAAGCATTTCAACATCCGCGGCAGGCGCTTCGGGCACGTGTTCCAGGGGCGTTACA
>DATCDL010000206.1:0-16774 GCA_036510715.1 Acidobacteriaceae bacterium | reverse complement strand
CAAGGGCGAATCCAGCAGCACGATGGCGTTGGCTATCTTTGCGGGCCTCGCGTTTGGAGTTTATTTTGTCGCACTGAAGATGGCCAGTCCGCTGGGTCTGGTGATGCCGATGGCGATTGCGAGAGCGACAAGCGTAACGCTGTGCGTGCCTCTCTGGCTGGCGTTGCGGCGAGATACGAAGGAGGCTCCAGGGATCTGGCGGGCGGGATGGAAGTGGGCGTGCGGCGTGGCGCTGCTCGATACCGCGGGCAATGTGCTGTTTATGGCGGCGACTAGGCTGGGCCGCCTGGATGTGGCGTCCGTGCTGGCTAGTTTGTATCCAGCAGGAACGATCCTTCTGGCGGCGTGGTATCTGAAGGAGCGGCCGACCGTGCGGCAGGCCGCGGGAATGGTGGCAGCGCTGGCGGCGGTGGTGATGATTACACTGTAGGTCTCACCAGGAGAAGCACATGTCCGTTAAGCAGGCAGCCTTTCTAACCAGCCGAGTCATTTGTTTATTCTTCATCTATCAAGGTTTTCGTGCCCTGCTGGAGGTACCGGCCACCTTCGCCATGATCTCGGCATTCTCTTCTCTCAGGAATTCGCCAGGACTCGGTGAGTATGGAATCAAAATGCTCGCGAGCGGCGTGACGTTGGCCGTGGAGGGTGGTACACAGATCATCCTGGCAATCATCTTCTATAAGTGTGGGCCTTGGATTATCCGGTTTCTGACTGGCGAAGAACAAGTGTCAGCTACTTCCGAGCAACCGTAGGGAGCGGATTATTTTGCGGCTCGCTTGATCACCTGTTTTGCGGCTTCCACGGCGGTCTCTTCCTTGAGGTCGATGCCTTTGGGGTTGAAGGTGGCTGCGGGGAATTTGAGCTTCAGGCCTCGCATGGTTTCGACGAGGATCGCGGAGATCGCCACGTTGCGATACCACTTGGAGTCCGAGGGGATGACGAACCAGGGAGCGTGTTTGTGGCTGGTGTTACGAAGGATTTCTTCGTAGGCATCCATGTACTTTGGCCAGAATTGGCGCTCTGCGAAGTCGGCGGGCGAGAGCTTCCAGCGCTTGTCGGGGGTGTCGATGCGGGCCTGCAGGCGATCGGTCTGCTCGGTGCGCGAGATGTGCAGGTAGAACTTGAGGACGAGGACGTTTTCGTCGGTGAGGGTCTTTTCCCAGGCGTTGATGTCGTCGATGCGGCGGCGGAGAGTCTTGTCGTCGATTTTGCCGTGGACCCAGGGGGAGAGCAAGTCCTCGTAGTGGGAGCGGTTGAAGATGCCGATCATCCCGCGGGCGGGAACTCGCTTCTGGCAGCGCCATAGGAATTCGTGCTGTGCTTCGAGGGGGGTGGGCACCTTGAAGGACGAGACGTCGCAGCCCTGGGGGTTGATGCCGGAGAAGATGTGGCGGATGGTTCCGTCCTTGCCGGCGGTGTCCATGCCCTGAAGGACGATGAGGAGAGCCTTCTTCCGGGAGGCGTAGAAGACCTCCTGCAGGGCCGCCAGCTGCTCCTGATGTTTGGCGACGACAAGGTCGGCTGCGTCCTTGTCGGGAAAGCCGTCGTGGTCAGTGGTGGAGATGCGGGAGAGGCGAACCTTGGTGTGCGGCGTGATGAGGTGCTTCGATTTGAACTTCATGCGGTGACGACCTCGATCTGGCAATCTGAAAAAGGAAAAAAGCGACGGCCGCAGTGTAGCGCGGGCGTCGCTCTTATCAGATGCGTTTCGAGGGGTCAGGCGACGGGAGGCTTGGTCGCGTCGTCAGGCTTGGGGGTGACGACATGCGAAGTTTCGGCGGGTTTGACGTCGGCTTTGACGTCGTCGTTGATTCCCTTCATGCCTTCCTTGAAGCCGCGCAGGCCCTCGCCAAGTCCCTTGCCGAGCTCAGGCAGCTTCTTGCCGCCGAATAAAAGAATGGCCAGCCCCGCGAGGATGATCAGGTGCCACGGTTGGAATAGATCGCCCATATAAATCTCCCTACTGCCGTCCGTGACGTATGCCGGACGGCGACGATTCATTGTCGCACGATCCATGGTCTATGTCCGGTTGTAGAACGCAGGCAGTCAATGAGAGTACGCTGCGGGCGGCAATTTGGATGCAAAAGGCGCGGTCGAGGGCTGGCATGGGGGTTCGCCGGTATATCCTTGGAGAGACGCTCCGCGAGATCCTCGAACCGAGGCTTCGTGATGGCGCGCAAACCAGATTCACCCGCGCTGCTCGCTTGAGCCCGCTAACGAGGAAGATGCTGCAACTGATCAAGAAGAACCTACACTCTGCCACCCGTACTGTGGCCTGCGCGACGACCTTTAGCCTGTGTCTGGGCATGGCGATCGCTGGATCCGTTGGAACACCCGCAGCGACGGCTCAAACGCCGAGTCCTGCAACGAGCGACTCGCAGTCGAGCAGCCAGACCGCACCAGCAGTTGCTGCTCCGGGAACGGTTGCGGTCTCGCAAGCTACCGCCGCGGCGCTGGCTCCGTATACAGGTCCGAAGTACGACAATCGCTGGGAGGTCTACGGCGGCTTCCTGTTCATGAACGACCAGGCGGGCCAGAATACGCCGGTGCGCTTCAACATGGGCGGCGCCGAGGTGATGGGGACGTATTGGCTTACGAACCATCTGGGGGTCATTGCAGACGGTCGCTTCGGTGCCGGAACTACGCCGGTGATCAGCCCGTTCTATAACCGCGTGGTGGTGATGGAGACTGCCGGCAGCGGCGGCATTCAGTATCGGGGACCGAAGAACCGCTATGCGGCGATCGACTTCCATGCGCTGGCCGGCGGCTTGTATGGCGACTACTCCTACGCCGTAACCCACTATCCCGGAAGCAGCCCGGTGAGTGCTTGCGCGGCTGAGCAGGGAGTGGGGCAGCAGGGCAATCTTGGCCTCTACTGCAACCACGTTGGGCCGTATGGCGCGGTGGGAACCAGCATCGACTTCAACGAGAGCGCGAGGCTCGCGATCCGCCTGCAGCCAGACCTGACCTTCGAACACCAGGGAACGGAGTTGCGGGAGTACTTCTCGATCTCGCTGGGCGTGGTGTACCGGATGGGGAAGAGATAGTGGTTAGTGGTTAGTGATGGACGCTAGAGGCCCTCCGATGTGCTGGAGGGCCTTAGGCTTTGTCGCGCATGAACCGCTCATCGCTCGCCACTGCCCTTCCCTATCCCTGTAGGAAGTCCGGGGAGACGGGATTCTCGTAGGCGGAGTAATCGCGGGTGACGACGGTGATGCCACTGGGTGTGACGAAGTAGTTTTTCTTGTCTTCCGCAGGATCGTAGCCAATCACCGTTCCGTCCGGGATATGGACGTCGCGATCGATGATGGCGTGGCGAATGCGACAGTGGCGGCCAATGTTGACGTGCGCAAAGACAATGCTGGAGTCGACGTCGGCATAACTGTTGACGCGCACATCGTGCGAAAGCACGGAGCTGCGAATGACCGATCCGGAGACGATGCAGCCGGCACTGACGATGGAGTTGATACCCATACCGGTGCGTCCGGGCTCGCCAAAGACGAACTTTGCGGGAGGGTACTGGTAGGCGCGGGTACGCATGGGCCAAGCCTTGTCGTAGAGGTTAAATGTCGGAGCCACGGCGGCGATGTCGATGTTGGCCTCGAAGTAGGCCTCGAGGGTGCCGACGTCGCGCCAGTAGAGGGCTCGCTGCTTGTTTTCGTCGACGAAGTTGTAGGCGTTGACCTTGTAGCGTCCGAGGAGTTTGGGCAGGATGTCGTGGCCGAAGTCGTGCTTGGAGTCGGGATCTTCGGAGTCCTTGACAAGCTCGGGGAGGAGGACATCGGTGTTGAAGAGATAGATGCCCATGGAGACGTCGACCATGTCGGGGTTGAACGGCGAACGGACATCAGTCTCTTTGGGCTTCTCGACAAAGCCGGTGACCTCGCCGTTCTTCGCTACCTGAACGACTCCGAACTCGGAGACTTTGTCGGGGGTGACGGGCAGGGTGGCGAGGGTGACGTCGGCGCCGGAGTCTACGTGCTGCTTCTTCATGCGCGCGTAGTTCATCTTGTAGATGTGGTCGCCGGAGAGGATGAGAACGTACTTTGGCTCCTCGGAGCCGATGGAGTAGATGTTCTGAAAGACGGCATCGGCCGTGCCCTGGTACCAGCTTTTGGAGACGCGCTGCATGGGGGGCAGGATCTCGATGAACTCGCCGAGTTCACTGGCGACAACCGAACCCCAGCCTTCGCGGATGTGGCGGTTGAGCGAGAGAGCCTTGTACTGGGTGAGGATGTAGACGTGGCGGAGGTCGGAGTTGATGCAGTTAGAGAGGGTAATGTCGATGATGCGGTACTGACCGGCAAACGGAACTGCAGGCTTGGCGCGGTTACGGGTAAGAGGAAAAAGTCGTTCGCCAGCACCACCGGCAAGCAGTACGCCTAACGTATCTCTCATGATTCCACCTTCGTCGGACGGTTATGGCACCGTCGCGTGCACTCAGCTGGGATGCAGAATACTTCACCCAGCGACGCCCGAGAGTACCAGCGTCGAGAATTCCTTGGCAAATCTGCGGCCGGCTAGGCCTCAGGAGGATCCGGAGTCGGGGACTCCCGGCGCGGCGGTTCTGGCAGCGGAGGAGATGAATCGTTGACTGCATCGGTCTCCTCCGTGGTGATGCGGAGCGACTTGAGGAAGGTGAGATCGTGACGAGTGAACGAGCCTACCTCGGCATCGCCTGCATCGTCGGCGTCTGCTTCTTCGACTTCCTCGTCAACCTCATTGAGGCCGATGGTGGCTTCGAGCATCAACAGAACGTCGAACCCCTGCTCTCGGATCTCGCGGACAACTCCGGAGATCTGATCGGACTCGCTGACCGACTCGTGGATCGCTTCGCCCAGCTTCTGGATAAGGTCTTTGACCTGTTGATTCAATGCCACCTCCCCATCCTTTGGAAACAAGTCTTTCAGAAAAGCCTTGAATTCACTGCTTGCTGGAATGCCCATCCCACGCATTGGGTATTCCCTGCGGACGTCAGCGGGAACGGCAGCTGTGCGGGTGTTGACTAACGTTAGACTACGCCGATGCGGCGGGTGACGCCAAGCCCTGTATTCACTTGAAATGAGGAAAGATTTCCAGAGGGTAAAGCTCGCTACACGACCGTATGGTGATCGGCCCAGGCATCTTCGAGGCGATGAGCCAGCTCTTCCACGGGCTGCACGCGCTTTGCATCCCAGACCAGAAATCCTACCGTCGCCGCCGCCATACCACCTACCCACCAGACCAGTCGTTTCATATTTTCCCCTACCTCCATCATTATCACAACGCACGTGATAGGAGGTTGGATGCAAAAGAGCGTCGTCGCGTATAGTAGTGCGAGGGCCGGCGCCAAAGGGGCTGGGAACAGTACACTGGTGGAACTATGGACAGGGTTCGTTTCGGTCGCGCTTTAGGGTACGGTGCACGCCATGCGGCGAAGTCGCTGATGCAGGCGGCGGACGCGGCGAGCTCGCCGAATCAGGCGGCGTCAAATCAGGCGGCATCCGGCAAGTCGCGGCCTGCGAGCCGGCCGGCGACGACGCAGGCTTCTCCGGTGGTGGAGCGCCTGATCGAGACACGCCGGACGGTTGCGCAGACGCAGCAGCACGCGGGGCGGCTGGGGAGATCCGTGTGGTCGCCCGTGGCGCGCTTCTCAAGCGTCCTGTGGCTGCAGGTTACGGGGACTTTTTTTACACTGCTGGCGCTGTTCCTGTCGCAGGGACTGTGGAAGCAGCGCGGCGCAGTGCGGCTGCCGCTCGACTCTCACGCGGCGGGGATGTTCTATCTGCAGCTTGCGGCGTTCGTCGTCTTCGCTTACTTTGCGATCAGCAACTTCGTGCGAGCGTTTCTGAGGGATCGGCACTAGGGGCTGCTTCGAAGAGGCTGGCACAGGACACACAAAACAGGGCGGCGGGTGCAGCGACGCGAAGGCGTGGGTTCGCGGTGGACGCTGCGGTTTGGTATCGTTTGAGGTGGCCGTAGGCGGCGCAAATGCCTCGCCTGCAGCCCAGGAAGGCATATTCCGATGACTGACAGTACCGCAACTCTCGTTCCCGCTGCACTGAACCGCACTGCGCTGAATGCCATACACCGCCATCACAAGGCTAAGATGGTGGACTTTGGCGGCTGGGATATGCCGGTCCAGTATCGCGGCCTGATCGAAGAACATATGGCGGTACGGACTGGGGTTGGGGTCTTTGATGTGTCGCATATGGGCGACATCCAGCTGCGTGGGCCGAACTCTCTTGCAGCGGTGCAAAAGCTGCTGATGAACGACGCTTCGAAGCTGCAGATCGGGCAGGCGCACTACACCGCGATGCTGTATCCGAATGGAACATTCGTGGACGACCTGATCCTGCATAAGCTGAGCGAAAATGATTACCTGCTGGTGATCAATGCGGGGACGCGCGAGAAGGATGTGCAGTGGGTTCGGCAGGCCGTGGGTGGCATGAGCGGCGCGCATGTCACAAACGTCAGCGACTACTACACCCAGATCGCGATCCAGGGACCGAAGGCAGCGGCGACATTGCAGAAACTTACCGGCGTAGATCTTGCGCCGATCAAGAACTACTGGTTTACGTGGGGCAAGGTGTGCGGCCTGTATAACGTACTGATCGCTCGGACCGGGTATACGGGCGAGGATGGCTTTGAGATTTACGTGCCGTCGGATGAGCCGACCAGCGCGCGGGTGTGGGCGGAGGTGCTGGCGGCGGGTGAGGAGTTTGGGATTATGCCCTGCGGTCTGGGAGCGCGGAATACTCTTCGGCTGGAATCGGGGATGGCGCTGTATGGGCACGAGATTTCTGACAGCCTGAATGTGTTTGAGGCTAACCTGGGGCGGTATTGCAAGATTGGCCGCGAGCCGGAAGGTGCGTCTGATTTCATTGGCCGCGAGGCGCTGCTCGAGGTCCAGAAAAATGGCGGTCCGACGAAGCGGCTGGTGGGATTGGAGATGGTGGAGCGCGGCATTGGGCGCGATGGCTACCCTGTTTTCTCGCTGGATGGGACGCGGATTGGAGAGATTACCAGCGGGTCTCCGGCACCCTTCCTGAAGAAGAATATTGCGCTGGCGTATGTGCCGATGGCGTTCATTGAATTGGGAACCGAGGTCGCGGTCGAGATTCGGGGCCAGAGGGTGAAGGCGGTCGTGGTGCCGACGCCTTTCTACAAGCGGGCGAAGACCTTGACCGCGGTTGCTTCGCCAGTGATTACGGCACCGCTTAGCTAAATGCCTGGGCGGTTTGCAGCCGTCGTTCGCTTTCCACCGCTGTGCTGCCTACAATTGTTATTGAACGATCTAAATTCCTGAGGAAATTCATGAGCTATCCGGAGAAATACCGTTACGCCAAATCGCACGAGTGGTTGCTGCTGGAGGGCGAGACGGCGACGATCGGCATTACTGACTACGCACAGGGTTCGCTGGGCGATATTGTGTTCGTCGAGCTGCCGAAGATTGGCCAGGAGATTCAGGCCGGATCGACGTTTGGTTCGGTTGAGTCGGTCAAGGCGGTGAGTGATTTGTACTCGCCGGTGACCGGGAGCGTGAGCGCGATCAATGAGGCGCTGAACGACGCGCCGGAGACGATCAATAGCGCAGCGAACGATACGTGGATCATCAAGCTCGACGTGAAGAGCGCCGATGAAGCGGGCGCGCTGCTGTCGGCTGCCGACTACGAGAAGTTTGTCGCGGAAGAGACTGGGCACTAAGAAGAGTGATTAGTAGTTAGTGGGTAAGGCGGTTCATCACTAACCACTCGGGACCGCCCAAGAATTTGAGGTTATTTATGCGTTATCTGCCCAAGTCGCCAGCCGACCGCGAAGCGATGCTCGCTGAGATTGGCGTGCCGTCGATCGAGAGTCTGTTCGAGACCATTCCAGCGGAGTATCAGCTCACCCGCGATCTTCATATTCCTCGTCAGCACTCCGAGTCCGAGGTGCTGGATTGCTTTCGTGCGTTCGCTGCGAATATTGCCAGCGGCGATGCGGCAGAGCTTGCCGCGCAGGCTGCGGGCAAGTTGTTTGCGAGCTTTCTTGGCGCGGGCGCGTACCGGCATTATCGGCCGGTGATCATTGATTCGCTGGTGCAGCGCGGAGAATTTCTCACGAGCTACACGCCGTACCAGCCGGAGATTTCGCAGGGTACGCTGCAGGCGATGTTCGAGTTTCAGACGATGATCTGCGAACTCACGGGCATGGAGATTGCGAACGCGTCGATGTATGACGGATCGACCGGTGCAGCGGAGTCGGTGCTGATGGCTTGCCGCGTGACGGGGCGACAGGGTGCTGTCGTCGCACGGACGGTGCATCCGGAGTATCGCGAAGTGCTGGCCACGGTGACGAAGCACCAGGAGATTCCGATCAGCGAAGTCGGGTATGTTGCGGAGACGGGGCGGGTGGATCTGGCCGCGCTGGACGCTGCGATTTCGGACGAGACGGCTTGCGTGTTGATCCAGTCGCCGAACTTCTTTGGGACGATTGAGGATGTGGCGGCCATCGCGGAGATTGCGCATAAAAAAGGCGCGCTGTTGATTGTCTCGATTGCCGAGGCTGTTTCACTTGGTGTCGTGAAAGCTCCGGTCGAGGCGGATATTGTTTCGCTCGAGGCGCAGAGCTTTGGCGTTGCGGTGGGCTTTGGCGGACCGTATTGCGGCGTGATTGCGTGCAAGGAAAAGTTTCTGCGGCAGATGCCGGGGCGGTTGGTTGGCGAGACCAAGGACAGCCATGGCAAGCGTGGATGGGTGCTGACGCTGAGCACGCGCGAGCAGCATATTCGACGGGAGAAGGCTACGTCGAATATTTGTACGAACCAGGCGCTGGTCGCGTTGATGGTGACGATTTTTATGACGGTGTATGGCAAGCAGGGACTGCAGGAGTTGGCCGCGCAGAATTTGGCGAAGGCCGCGTACTTGCGGGAGACGCTGCTTGGGAGTGGAGCGAAGACGAAGTTCGACGGGACTCCTCGCTTCCACGAGTTTGTGTTGACGAGTGCTGTGGCTGCTGACGCGATGAATGCGCAGTTGCTGGAGAAGCAGATTGTTGGCGGGCTGGCGCTGGCGAAGTGGTATCCGGAGCTGGGCGAGAATGCGACGCTGTGGTGCGCGACCGAGCTGACGACCAAGGTGCAGATGGATGCGGCGGCAGACGTGCTCGCGGGCGTGTTTGAGCGCGAACTCGTGGGAGCGAAGTAGCGATGGATATCAGCGCGATCGAGGGGCAGGAGTTGAACGCGGTGGAGTTTGTCGGCGACTACCTGCGGCTGAGGTTTGATGGACCGATGCTGACGCTTTACGGATGGCCGCATGTGCTGCTCGCGGACTTCAGCATCGCGTATGGAGAGCCGGAATATCGGAATGCTTTGTGTGCGCAGATTGGCGAGATGGTTGCGAAGGCGGCGCTTGTGGAGATGGAGTCGCTGACGGTTGAGTTTGAGTCGGGCACGGTGATTGCGCTGAGTCTGCGGGAAGAAGAGTTGGATGGGCCGGAGGCTGGGAGTTATTCGGCCGATGGCAGCGGGATGGATGAGGAGGATTTCTGATGTTTGGCTCCCATCTAGTAACTGCAGAAGAGGCAGCAGGGATTATCGAGCGGTTCCTAGCTGGCACCTCAAAATATCCGCAAGAGTGGAATGACTTTGTCGATTCAGAGCGCGGTAAGCCCGGAGTTGAAGAGTTTAGGAAACGATGCGATGAGCTTGATCCAGTAGTCAATCGTCCTGATCCACAGGATGAGAAGGCATTAGCCGAGCTAAGACAGATCGTGATGAAGCTGCATGAAATCGCTGCTCAGCAAGCAGGTTCAGGAGAAGGCAATAATGGCAGATAAGTTTGTTGGGACGCCGAAGAAGGCTACGACGCATGTGAATCAGAACGAAGATTTGATCTTCGAGAAGTCGTCTGCGGGAAAGAAGGGGTATCGGCTGGCGCAGCTGGACGTACCGTCGGTGGATGTTGCTTCCCTGCTGGGCGATGCGGCGCGGACCGATGATCTTGGCGCGATGCCGGAGCTGAGTGAGATTGAGATCATTCGGCACTTCACGCGGCTATCGACGTGGAACTATGCGATCGATTTGGGGATGTATCCGCTGGGGAGCTGCACGATGAAGTACAACCCTCGGATCAATGAGGCGGTGGCCAGACTTGAGGGACTCGCAGAAGCGCATCCGTATCAGCCGGAGTCGTTGTCGCAGGGCGCGCTGGGGATTATGAAGATGCTGTCGGATTGCCTGATCGAAATTACGGGCATGGACACGATTACGCTGCAGCCGGCGGCGGGCGCGCAGGGAGAGTTTACGGGGATCCTGATGGCGCGGGCGTACCACGAGGCCAAGGGGAATGCGCGCAGGAAGATTATCGTTCCGGACTCTGCGCATGGGACGAATCCGGCGACGGCGGCGATCTGCGGGTATGAGGTTGCGAATCTGAAGTCGAATGAGCTGGGCATGGTGGACCTTGCGGAGCTCGAGCGCATGGTGGATGAAGATGTGGCCGCGCTGATGCTGACGAATCCTTCGACGATTGGGGTGTTCGAGTCGGACATTCATAAGATCGCGGATATTCTCCACGCGAAGGGCGCGCTGCTTTATATGGACGGCGCGAATATGAATGCGCTGGTGGGCAAGACGCGGCCGGGTGACTTTGGCGCGGACGTGATGCATTTGAATTTGCATAAGACGTTCTCAACGCCGCATGGTGGTGGCGGGCCGGGGTCGGGGCCGGTGGCCTGCAAGAAAATTCTTGAGCCGTTCCTGCCATCTCCGGTGTTGAAGACGAATGCGGATGGAACGTTGGGGCTTGACTACGAACGGCCGCAGAGCGTTGGGCGCGTGCGAGCGTGGTACGGGAATTTCGGGATGTTCATTCGCGCGCTGGCGTACATCCTGGCGAATGGGCCGGATGGATTGCGGCAGACGACCGAGGACGCGGTGCTGAATGCGAACTACATTCGCGCCAAGCTGGAGGGCACGTTCGAGCTACCGTATAAGACGCGCTCGCTGCATGAGGTGGTGTTCTCGGACAAGCTGCAGGCGAAGAATGGCGTGAAGACCGGCGACATGGGCAAGCGGCTTATCGACTACGGATTCCATGCGTACACGGTCAGCTTCCCGATGGTGGTGCAGGGCGCGATGATGATTGAACCGACGGAGAGCGAGAGCCGCGAGGAGCTTGATTTGCTGATTGATGCGCTGCAGCAGATTGCTCGTGAGGCGGAGGAGAATCCGGAGCTGGTGCAGACGGCTCCGCATACGACGCGGCTGCAAAGGCTGGATGAAACGACCGCAGCTCGCAAGCCTATTCTGCGCTGGAAAGCGCCGGTTGCTGCTACGGAGTTGACCCCCGGCGCGGCCGCGAAGGAGTGGTAGTGGCGGAGGATATCGAGAAGACGCCGACGCCGTTCTATCGACATGGGGATGTGTTCTTTGCTCGCGCGCAGGAGTTGGAGCGCGAAGAGTTTATGCGTGGCGAGGCGCGAGGGCGACTGGCGGTGGCGCTCGATGTGCTGACGGATGCGTTGATCCTGGTGGGGCAGCATGGGGTGTATTGCGCGAGCGAGCGGAATCCGGCTCTGCCGAAGATGGATCTGCAGGCGGTGCTGGCGGGGATTGGCGGAGCGAAGGAGCTGGTGGCGTCGGCGCTGGGCAAGCTGAACGACGAGGCCGAGGCGAAGCGCGGGCAGACGAACGGCTGATTCGGTATTCTAGGCTGCATGCAAGCTCATCAGAAACGGGCGCTGGTTACAGGCGGCGCTGGCCTCATTGGATCGCATCTTGTCGACCTGCTGTTGCGCGAGGGTTGGACGGTGCGGGTGCTGGATAATCTTGAACCGCAGACGCACAGGAACGGCAAGCCGGAGTGGGTGAATCCCCACGCTGAATTCGTGCAGGGGTTGGTGCAGGATTACGAGACGATGCGTGCGACGTTGACGGATATCGACGTGGTGTTTCACGAGGCGGCGTACGGCGGATATATGCCGGAGATGGCGAAGTATGTGCTCGTGAACAGCTTTGGTACGGCGCAGATGCTGGAGATCATTCGCGACCACAATCTGCCGGTGAAGAAGGTCGTCGTTGCCAGCTCGCAGGCGGTGTATAGCGAGGGTGCCGCGCGGTGTCCGGAGCATGGCGAGGTGTTTCCGCTGCTGCGGCCAGCGGAGCAATTGCGCGCGGGGGACTTCAGTGTGCATTGTCCTGTGTGTGGGCAGCACACGATCAGCATTCCCACGCCGGAGGCTGCGCCGGTGGGAGGAGAGACGGTCTATGGGCTGACGAAGGTGGACCAGGAAAAGCTGGTGCTGCTGTGGGGCAAGCAGACGGGGATTCCGACGGTTGCGCTGAGATATTCGTGTACGTATGGACCGCGGCAGTCGCTGTTCAATCCGTATACGGGAGTGATCGCGATCTTCTGCACGCGGCTGCTGAACCACCAGCCGCCGGTGATGTATGAGGACGGCGGCCAGACGCGGGATCTTTGCTTTGTCGAGGATATTGCTCGGGCGAATTTGTTGGTCGCGACTACGGACAAGCTCGATGGATTGCCGGTGAATGCAGGCAGCGGGCGGGCGACGAGTGTGCGCGACCTGGCAGGAATTATCGCGGACCAGCTTGGGATCAAGATCGCGCCGCTGGCGCGTGGGGAGTTTCGGCCTGGGGAGATCCGCTCGCTGATCTCCAATATCAGCCGCATTCGGACCATCGGTTATAATCCGCAGGTGACGATCGAGGAAGGGATTGGGCGGTACGTCGAGTGGATCAAAACGCAGCGCGCGGTGGAGGATTATTTTGCGCAGGCAGAGGCTGGGCTGCGGGCAAAAGGGATCGTGCAGAGCGTGAAGGCATAAGGCCAAAGGCCTGCTCTTGCGAGCAGGCCTTTGGCACACATGCGATGGACCGAGAGTTACTTCGCTGCTTCGATTTTGACCGACTCGTCCGTGGTCTCCCACTTAACGTGCAGCTCGGTGGAGTGCTTTGTGGTCTTCTCGAAGCTGATGGTCATGTCTTCGAGGGGCACAGGCAGCGTGGCACCGCGCATGGGCGTGCGGCCGAGATCACTGCCCGCGGGATAGGGGATGCCCCACTCGCCGGTCTTCTTGCTGACGATGAACAGCCAGGGAGTTCCGGGGGCGGCGGGGAGAGTGAAGAGGGTATAGGTTCCGGCGGGAACGGTGAGGGTGCCGATCTTGAGGTCGCCGGTGGTGACGAGGGTGGTCGCGGGGTTGGCTCCGGTACGCCATTCCTTGCCGTAAGGCACCAGGTCGCCCATGATCTTGCGGCCACGCATGCGGGGCGAGTTGTAGTGGATGGTGATCTTCGCGCCGTCGAGGGAGACCTCGGTCATGGCGGGCGGGCTGGCAATGGGCTTGGCGGCGGGCTTGGCGGTCTGTTTGGCGGACATGTCCATCGTGCCCATCTGGGCGGACGCGCCGAGGGTAGCGAAGCAGGCGAAGGCGAGGGCGAGAGTGCTACAGCGGGCGAGGATTCTCATGACCACAATCGTACTCCCAAGGCATTGATTCCGGACACTCGTTGCCGCGGCTGGGTACAGTCTCGTGTATTGCCCGCTGTTCAAAGGGTAGGAGAGGCAGGATGGCTGCCCCCCGGGGCCCCTCCCCCCCGGTACTTTTTGGCCTAAGGTCTTCGGGGGATGAGGGTTAGGGGTGGACTTGTGGAAGTCCGGGGGTGCGGAAGCTGCACCAAATGGCCAGGCCGGAGATGTGGGGGCATGCGCGGACGGCGAGGGTTTTTGGGGGTGGAGTTGTGGTTTTTGGCCCTACTTCTATTTTGGCCCTACTTCTATTTTAGCTGGTGGGTGGGGGTAACTATGCCAAGTTTTTGGAAGTTTTATCTCTTGGGGAATGAGAGGTTTAGGGGATTTTGGAGGGGTTGGGGGGCTTGACAAGGTTTGTGAAGTCCTGCCGGATGGCGCGAGGCCTTTGGAGGTGGTGGAAGATGGGCGGGAGCGGTTCCGCGACTGCCCTCCGGATCCAGCGGCTCTGATATGCTTGACTCATGCGCGTCCGTTGGCTCCATTCGGACGAAATTCCCGCGAAACCGACGCTGCTTGAGGTCGGTTCCGGCAGCGTGAGGGGATTGTGAAAGTCGCAGAATAGGTATGTGATTGATTTGGTACCGTGCGCCCGTAGCTCAGCTGGATAGAGCGGCAGCCTCCGAAGCTGTAGGTCAGAAGTTCGAATCTTCTCGGGCGCACCATCTCCCCCCTTGCATTCCGAATGGCATTCCCCTTGCGATCCGCTTGCATTCCTAATGGCACAACACAACTTCAGGATCTGCAGGGCGGTAGCTAACCCCAGGCGTCGACGGTGACTGTGCGTGTGCCCTCGCGGGCGAAGCGCTGGAGCAGCTCGGCGGTGGCCTGGACGGTGGCGGCGCGGTTGGTGCCGATGCGCTGCTGATGGCCGTCGTGGAGAAGGATGTTGGCTCCGGTGCGATGACGCTGCGCGCGCTGGCGGCCACGCTCGACGTTGGCGAGGATGCGCTCGGCGGAGATGGGCTGCCAGTCGTAGCCCATGGTGTTCCACTGGACGAGCTTGAGGCCGAGCTCTTCGGCGGCTCGGAAGACCATGGGACGGCGCGCTCCGTGGGGTGGGCGGAAGTAGTGGATGGGCGCGCCGATGGCGTCTTCGAGTGCGTGGTTGCAGGCGCTGAGCTGCTCGCGGATGATGCGTGAGGACTGGAAGCTGAGCCAGGGGTGCGTCTGGGTGTGGTTGCCGATGAGGTGGCCGGCGGCGTGGACGCGGCGAACGATTTCGGGGCGCTGCGCGACGAAGCGGCCGATCATGAAGAAGGTGGCACGGGTGTTGTGGAGGGCGAGGAGGTCGAGGAGAGCGTCGGTGGCGACGTCGTTGGGGCCGTCGTCGTAGGTGAGCGCGGCCTGGTTGGGGTCGTTGCCGGCGACGATGGTGTGGCCGAAGAGCTGCGAGCCGGGGCTGAGGGCTGCGTAGGTGAGCGTGAGGCCGGCGGCGGCTATGAGAGCCGCTCCTGCCAGCGATGCTTCGGCGGTCGCAGAGGAGAGAAGCGGGCTGGGCATGCTTACTTCTTCAGCAGCGCGAGGACTTCTTCGGCGTGGCCTTCGGGCTTGACCTTGTTGAAGACATGGATGAGCTTCTGGTCGGGGCCGATGACGTAGGTGGTGCGCTCGATGCCGGAGACCAGCTTGCCATACATGTTCTTTGGCTTGATGACGCCAAAGCGATTGCAGATGGTCTGGTCGGCGTCGGCGAGGAGCGGATACTGCAGGTCGTATTTCTCGGCGAACTTCTTCTGTGCCTTGACGGTGTCGCGGGAGATGCCGAGCACCACGACGCCGGCCTTCTGGAGCTTCTTGAAGTGGTCGCGAAAACCGCAGGCCTCGATGGTGCATCCGGGCGTGTCGGCCTTGGGATAGAAGAAGAGGACGACGGGCGAGCCCGCGAAGTCGGTGAGGTTGACGGTGTTGCCGTCCTGATCGGGCAGGGTGAAGTTTTCGACGAGGTCGCCTGGTTGCATGGTGGTCTCCTGAGCCTTATCGTAGCGCGGCAGGCCTGGCCGCTTCCAGTTGCTTCCTGCGGCGCTAGGCCAGGACCCTCTGGGACACTTCGTCGTTGACGACGACCTGGTTGGACGCCGCAATGGACGCCGATGGCGGGAAGTAGGCATTCGAAACATACTGGCCAAGCATGCGATTGGTGTTGAAGAAGGTTCCGTTGATGGCGATGCAATGCCTCCGCATCTCTGCCCAGCGAACCTTGTCGGCGAAGAGCGGAGCGACGGAGTTCTCGAGTTTGTCATAGAGCCGGTCCGCCTGAATCTCCTCATCTTCGCTGTTCTCGATGCACCAGCCGGTAATGTTCTCCGCACAGCCTTCGACCCACCAGCCATCCATGACGCTGAGGCTGGGCACGCCGTTCATCGCAGCCTTCATGCCGCTGGTGCCCGAAGCCTCGTAGGGACGCAGGGGCGTGTTGAGCCATACATCGACGCCGTTGGTCATTTGCTCGCCGAGTTCCCAGTCGTAGTTCTCGAGATACAGGATGCGCAACTTGCTCGACTCGAGCGTGGCTGCAGCAGTGAAGATGTCGCGGATAAGGCCCTTGCCGGCATTGTCGGCGGGATGAGATTTGCCCGCCATGAGGATCTGCAGACCGCCGAGGCGATTGGCGATCTCGACGAGGCGCGCAGGGGAGTGCAACAGCAAATTGGCTCGCTTGTAGGTGGCGACGCGGCGCGCAAACCCGAGGGTCAAGATGGTTGGATCGAGGGTAACGCCGACCCGCTCTTTCACGGTTGCGAGCAGTCGCTGTTTGCCAAGCGCATGGGTCGCATCAATGACCTCGGGCTCAATTCCGTAGACCGAGCGGAGGTATTGATTGTCATGACGCCATGTCGGAATCTCCTTGTCGAGCAACTCCTGGAAGGGCTGTGAAATCCAGGTAGCGGCATGGACGCCGTTGGTGATCGCATGGACCCGATACTCGGGGAACATCTGCTGCGAAACCTGGCCGTGGAGCATGGATACGCCATTGACATAGCGCGAGAAACGAAGCGCCAGATAGGTCATGTTCAGAAGATCGTTGTGCAGGGAGCCGAATCTCTCGATGGTTGACGAGCGCTCCGAACCGAGGACCTGCATCATCTGGTCGAGACCAAATTTGTCGTGGCCGGCAGGCACCGGCGTGTGCGTGGTAAACACACATTGTTGCTTGACCGCGTCAGCGTCGGCGTCGGTGGCGGTGTGCAAGCCTGCCGGTGCAAGGCGAGCCTCGAGCAGGCCAATGGTCAGCAGGGCAGCGTGGCCTTCGTTCA
>DATCDL010000205.1:0-2813 GCA_036510715.1 Acidobacteriaceae bacterium | reverse complement strand
GGAAACGCGCTGATGCCGTTTCTGGATTCTGATAACCAGGCAGAGCGCGCCTATGGCATTTTGACACTCGGGTACATCAACTACGGTCCGGCAGCTGGAAAGATCGGCCAAGCACTCGACTCGAAAGATTGGCGTGTCGTATATGCAGCAATTCGGGCCGTTGGCTGGCTCGGTGATAGGAATGCTGCCGGGAAGCTGGACAATTTAGCATCCACCTACTGGCTCGTTGAACTGAAAGACGATGCCGCACATGTGGCATCCGCTTTGCGCTTCAAGGGTCAGGTAGAACGCGCCCCTTGGAAAACGATGGACCGCGGGATGCAGACCAATCCAACCTCTTTGATCACCGATGGATTTCATGGCACGCGAGATGCCTGTCCCAGTAATCTCTGGCAGTGGCAGCAGGAGAAGTTCCGAATCCAGCCCACTAGAGAATTGAATGCGCACGCGCTGAGACTGTCGAATGGCAATGTTAGGGGGGGAACTCGTAGGTACAGACCAGGGCGAATGGGGTGGTAATTTGACGTGGATTCCAGGTGAGGGAGTGCCGATGGTGTTGGATCGAGATAATGTGCGCGGAATGGACTATGACGGTAGAGGCGCGGTTGTCATCTTTGGTTTGGCGCATATGGGGTTCAATTACGGGTACGTGCTTGGGGTAAGCCCCAACGGCGACGGTACGTGGGCTCAAACGGAAATGGCACACTTGCCCGGTGAGCCGGGGAGTTGGACAAAATTGAAGTCGGACCGGATTGCGATTATGACCGCAGGTAGGGTGCTTGTGTTCTCTTCAAACGATGGGATACTGGGCGTCGCAGCGTGTGTGAGTAACTAGCTGCGCAGCACCAACCTTTCGTAGGCGACAGAACAATGTCGTCAGCAGCAAATACTGGTCGGCTTTCCCAAGGAAAATCTTCAACCCATTTTCAACCCATTGTGTCGATTCCAATGCGTACTTTTCCGTACCTTTCTGTGCCGACGGATTCCTCTAAATGACTGATAATGCTTGGGATTTCGGCTCTGCAAAACCAGTATTCATGGGTTCAAATCCCATTCGGTGCTCCAATTAAACTAGCCGCCGCCGATAGCAGTGAGCATGTTGGTTCTCCTATCCTGCTGTGGCGCTCATCCTTGTGCCTCTCCATCAAGTCTTTACCTCTGCGCCATCCAATTTCAGGCAGACGCCCCAAGTCGATAACCCCCATAATGAGATGGGCACATAAGGCCCGTGGCATTGGAGGAGGTTCACCTTGTCGACCCACGTACCGCTACTTCATGTTCTGAACCAGCCAGCGATCAAGACCGGATTCGAACTCTATCCGGACGCAGCCGCGCTGGAGGATACGTTGCGCTCCAGGGTGCGTGGCACCGTTCGCTTTGACGACGCCATGCGTGCCCTCTATGCCACGGACGCCTCAAACTATCGGCAGATCCCCATCGGCGTCGTCACCCCGCTCGACGCCGCCGATGTCGAAGCCGCGATCGAAGTCTGCCGCTCCTTCTCCGCTCCGGTTCTCTCGCGCGGTGCCGCCACCTCGCTCGCTGGCCAGTGCTGCAACACGGCCGTCATTCTCGACTTCTCGAAGTCCATGCGCCACATCGTCTCCCTCGACCCCGAGTCCGGGACCGCCATCGTCGAACCCGGCGTTGTCCTGGATCGCGTCCGCGAGGCAGCCGAGCAGTTCGCCCTCACCTTCGCTCCCGACCCAGCGACCCACAGCCGCTGCACCCTCGGCGGCATGATCGGCAACAACTCCTGCGGAACCCACAGCCTCCTCGGAGGTAAGACCGTTGACAACATCGAGTCCATGCGCGTGCTGCTCTACGACGGCACCCGCATGGACATCGGTCCCGCCACCGAAGACGAATTGGCGAACATCATCGCAGCAGGAGGCCGCAAAGGTGAAATTTATGCCGGTCTGAAAGCCCTGCGAGATCAATACGCAGATCAGATCCGCGAGCGTTTCCCACGCATCCCCCGGCGAGTCTCCGGCTACAATCTCGACGAACTTCTTCCCGAGAACGGCTTCAACGTTGCCCGCGCCCTGGTTGGCAGCGAAGGCACCTGCGTCACAGTACTCGAATCAACCCTCCGCCTCGTAAAGAGTCCACAGCATCGCACCGTCGTTGGGCTTGGCTTCGAGAACGCATTCATCGCCGCCGACATCGTCCCGCAAATCCTCGAGCACAAACCTATCGCCCTTGAAGGATTCGATCGCCTCCTGCTCGACTTCATGCAGCGCAAAGGACTCGCGACCGACGAAGTAAAACTCTTGCCCGCGGGCAACGGCTTTCTACTCGTCGAGCTCGGTGCCGACACCGAACAAGAATCGCTCGCCATGGCGAACGCCCTCGCAGAATCTGCAAGAAATTTCCCCTCGCATCCCAGCATTCGCATCTTCAATAAGCAGGAGGCCCGTCAAGTCTGGTTCGTGCGAGAGTCCGCCCTCGGCGCCGTCTCCTTCGTTCCCGACGAACCCGAACACTGGGAAGGCTGGGAGGACGCCGCCGTCGCTCCCGCCCGGCTCGGCGTGTACCTCCGCTCACTCATGGACCTCATGGCCGAGTACAACTACACCTCGCCGCTCTACGGTCACTTCGGCCACGGCTGCGTCCATCTGCGCATCAATTTCGATCTGCGCACTGAGCACGGCATCGCCAGCTATCGCTCCTTCATCGACCGAGCAACCGATCTCGTTGTCTCGCTCGGAGGTTCGATCTCCGGCGAACATGGAGACGGCCAGGCGCGAGGAGCTCTTCTCGAAAAAATGTTCGGGCCCGAATTGATGCACGCCTTCCGCACCTTCAAAGCG
>DATCDL010000204.1:0-5903 GCA_036510715.1 Acidobacteriaceae bacterium | reverse complement strand
CTTGACGTGGATGACGTAGAGCTCGCCACCGAGGCCTTCGGCGAGGCGCGCACCACGGGCGATGAGGTCTCGAGCCTGAGAACTGGCGCTGATGCAGACGGCGACTTTTTCGGTGACGGCCCAGTGGGGGCCTAGCTGCTTGCGCTTGACGTAGTCGTCGAGAGTGCGGTCGACGGCGCGGGTGACGCGATGAAGCGCCATCTCGCGGAGCGCGATGAGGTTGCCGCGGCGGAAGAAGTTGGCGAGAGCACGCTCGGCGCGATCGACGGGGTAGATGTCGCCGCGACGCATGCGGGTGGCGAGAGCTTCGGGGGTGAGGTCGGAGATGACGATCTCGTCGGCGCGGTCGAGGACCCAGTCGGGGACGGTTTCGCGGACGGGGATTCCGGTGAGGCTCTGGATGCGTGGGGTGAGGCTTTCGACGTGCTGGACGTTGATGGTGCTGAGGACGTCGATGTTGGCGTCGAGGAGGAGGAAGACGTCTTCGTAACGCTTGGAGTTGCGGCTGCCGGTGATGTTGCTGTGGGCGAGTTCGTCGATGAGGACGACCTGGGGATGGCGCTCGAGGATGGCGTCGACGTCCATCTCGTGGAAGAGGGTGCCCTTGTAGTCGATCTCGCGGGAGGGGACGTGTTCGAGTTTGTTGGCGAGCTCGGCGGTGGCTTTGCGGCCATGGGTTTCGACGATGCCGATGACGACGTCTTCCCCACGCTGGCGGCGGCGGATGCCTTCCGAGAGCATGCTGAAGGTTTTGCCGACGCCGGGGGCGTAGCCGAGAAAGATCTTGAAGCGGCCGCGAGTTTTTTCGGGGTCAGCGGCGATCAGCCAGTCTTCAGGAGTTTTGCGAGGTGTGGAATCGGCTTGCAAGAAGTACTATCTCCTAGTGAACTCTCAGCGCGTGGTGGAAGTCTTCCGGTGGTCGACGGCTGCAGTGATGCTGACGGGAATTGTAGCCGTATATCGTCTTTGGGTACATGTAAACCCGACGACGGTGGCGCTGACGCTGCTGTTGCTGGTGCTGTTTCTGGCGGCGCGGTGGGGGTTGCGGTATGCGGTGGCGACGTCGATTGCGGCTACCGTGGCGTACAACTTTTTCTTTTTGCCGCCGGTGGGGACGTTCACGATCAGCGATCCTCAGAACTGGCTGGCGATCTTTACGTTTCTGACGGTGGCGGTGGTTGGGAGCCGGTTGTCGGAGCGGGCGCGCGAGGAGGCGGAGGATGCTCGGCGGCGGCAGAGGGAGCTGGAGGTGCTGTATGGGCTGAGCCGGCAGCTGCTGCAGACGGAGAATGTGGCGAGCTTGTTGAATGCGATCAGCCCGGCTGTGATGTTGGTGACTCGCGCGGAGGGGATCGTGCTGTACCTGCTGGAGGGCGACCGGCGGTACATGGCGGGGGATGGGTCGGGGATCCAGATGGATGATATTGGGCTGCGGCAGCTGGCGCAGACGCTGCCGGCTCCGGATACGGTGGGGACGGAGGCCAGGGTTCCGCTGCGGGTGGGCGTGCGGCCGCGAGGGCTGCTATTGATCCATGGAGTGAGTTTGGGGGTGAGCCTGTCGGCGGAGACGCTGGAGGCGATTGGCGGACTCATTTCGGTGTCGATTGACCGGGCGTGGGCGCTGGAGGATGTGACGAGGGGAGAGGCGGCGAAGGAGAGTGAGCGGCTGCGGTCGCTGATGATCGACTCGATTACGCATGAGCTGCGGACGCCGCTGACGGCGATCAAGGCGGCGGCGTCGACGCTGCTGCTGCCGAAGAGGCTGGATCCTGAGGAGGAGCGTGAGCTGCTGACGGTGATTGATGAGGAGAGTGACCGGCTGAACCAGTTGGTGTCCGAGGCGGTGGAGATGGCGCAGCTGGACACGAGGGAAGTGCATATGACGTTTGCTCCGACGGCGGTGGGGATGGTGGTGGAGAAGGCGCTGGCGAACTGCTCCAGCTTGCTGGATGCGCGGGAGGTGAAGGTGGAGCTGCCGGCGCTGCCGCTGGTGAAGGCGGATGCGGATTACATTACGAAGGTGCTGACGAATTTGATTGAGAATGCGGCGAAGTACTCGCCGGCGGGGAGCCCGATTTGGATTTCGGCGGAGCGCAGGGGTGGGATGGTCAGCGTGAGTGTGGCGGACAGAGGGGCTGGGATTGATTCGTCGGAACAGAGTTTGATCTTTGAGAGGTTCTATCGGGCGAGCGTGCCCAGCCAGCAGACGTGGGGAACGGGGATGGGACTGGCGATCAGCAGGGCGATCATCGAGGCGCACGAGGGGACGCTGAGTGTGACGAGCCAGCTGGGCGAGGGGTCGGTGTTCAGCTTCACGCTGCCGATCGTCGAGAACGTTTGATGCGCTGAAGAGAGTGACGGCACGGAGATGGAAGGGCTGTGTGGCGAGGCGGTCGGGCGGCCGGTTGGGGGATAGACTGGAAGAGTGAGCGATAACGCAGCGGTATCCAAAGAAATTCGTCTGAAGGTCGAGAACAAAGAACGCATTACTCCGGTAGATGCCCTGTGGCTGTGGAAGAATGCCGGCGATGAGGAACTGCGAGAGCTTGCGCAGATCGTTCGCGCGCGGTTCCATGAGCCCGATGAGTGCACGTACATGCTGATGCGCATTATTAATTACACGAATGTGTGCGTGGCGCAGTGCGATTATTGTGCGTTCTACACGCTGCCCGGGCAAGACGGCGGATATGTGCTGAGCGATGCGCAGGTGTTCGCGAAGATCGATGAGCTGCTGGAACTTGGCGGAGACCTGGTGGGGTTCAACGGTGGATTTAATCCGGCGCTGCCACTGGAATATTACTGCGATTTGTTTGCGGCGGTGAGAGCTCGGTATGGGGACCGGCTGGAGTTTTATGCTCTGACGATTGCAGAGTTCATGTACCTGGCAGACCATGCGAAGCTCGACTATGCGACGACGGCGCGGAGATTCAAGGACGCGGGAGTTCGCTGGATTACCGGGGGCGGGTCGGAGATTCTTACAGAAGATTTTCGGCAGCGGCACAGCAAGTTCAAGTACACGGTGAAGCAATACTTTGAGGCGCAGAAGGCGCTGATCGAGGCGGGACTTCGGTCGACGGCGACGATGGTGGTGGGCTTCGATGAGAGCATCGAGGAACGGATAGAGCACCTGGAACGGACCCGGCAGTTTCAGGATGAGACGGGCGGGCTGGCGAGTTTTCTGTGCTGGACGTTCAAGCCGTACTTCACTCCGCTGGGCAGCCAACTGGGTGGAATCGAGATCAGCACGGGAGAGTATTTGCGGCACCTGGCGCTGAGCCGGATTTATCTGGATAACATTTCGAGGATTCGGACTTCGGTGCTGACGCAGAACGAGCGTGCGCTGGAAGGGCTGTTGTATGGGGCGGATGATTTCGATCTGCCGATTGAAGATGAGGTGACGCAGAAGGCGGGGGCTACGATCAACCTGCAGTTTGATAAGGTGCTGGCGTACGCGAAGAGCCTGGGGTATAGGGCGACGTACAGGAGCGTTGCGAAGGAGAGCGCGGCGCTGCATGCCGCGGAGCAGGATGCCGCGGAGCTGGATGCCGCGGAGCTGGATGCCGCGGAGCAATCGGCTTGAGGATGGTGGGGCGCGGAGATTGACGCGCTGATGGGTTAGCGAGATCGCGATGTGGGCTTGTCGACGAGGTCGAGGAGCGCGTCCTTGGGCAGGCCGGTGGTCTGGCGAACGACGAGGCGGGTATTGATCTTGCTGATGACCTCGAGTTTGGCGCCGACGGGCTTGAGCCGTGAGAGCAGGTTATCGACGGCTTTGTGGGCGAGGTCCTTGCAGGACATGCGGATGGTGGTGAGGGGTGGGATGGTGTATTCGGCGAGATGGATGTCGTCGAAACCGATGAGGGAGAAGTCGTCGGGGACTTTGAGTTTGGCTTCGAAGAGAGCGTGCTGGACGCCGATGGCGGTCATGTCGTTGGAACACATGACGGCGGTTGGCCACTTGGGAAGAGCGAGGATTTTCTGCATGGAATCGCGGCCACCGTCGAGGGTGTGATCGCCTTCGATGAGCCAGGAGGGCTCAGCTTTGAGGCCCGCTGAGTGGAGGCAGCCGAGGAAGGTGGCCTTGCGGGATTCGGCGGAGCGCAGACGCAACGGACCGCTGATGAAGCCGATCTTGCGATGACCGAGGACGGCGAGATGCTGAACGGCTTCATAGATGCCGGCGTAGTAGTCGACTGCGAGGACGTTGCTGAGCGGACGGGTGGGCGCGGGATCGATGAAGACGACGGGGACGTTGTCTACTGCGAAGCGATCGAGGAGGAAGTCTTCTATGCCGAAGGTCATGATGGCGACGCCGTCGACTTTGCGTTCGAGCATGCGGCGGGCACAGAGTTCCATGGTCTTGGTTTCGTAGTTGGTGGAGCCGATGAGGATCTCGTAGCCGTGGGCTACGGCGACTTGCTCGAACTCCTGGATGAGTTCGGGGAAGAAGGGGTTGGTAATTTCGGAGACGATGAGGCCGAGGAGTTTGCTTTTGCCGGAGACGAGGGCGCGGGCCTGGGTGTTGGGGAAGTAGTCGAGGTCGGTGACGGCCTTCCAGACGCGCGCCGCGAGGACGGGATCGACGGATGGGACGTGGTTGATGGTGCGGGACACGGTGGCAATGGAGACGCGTGCGCGAGCGGCGACGACCCGGATATCGATCTTGGGCGGGATAGAAGAGTCGGCAGACTTCTGAGAACGTTTCACGGAGTTTGGATCACCTTGCAGTATGGAAACAGCATACTTGCGGAATGAGCAGATAGCGACATGAAAGTTGCGATTGACGGAAGAGGGTAGAGGTAGATATCGTTCCCTGTAGTAAACGTTTACGCTACTTGCCTGGTTTTCAGGCGGGCAGGTGTCAGAGGCACGGTGAGCGGAACGACCAAGGATGCAGGAGAGGAAATGTATGGCAATCGTGGCTGGCGTGGACTTTGGAACTCTGAGTGTTCGAGTTACGCTTCTGGATAGTGTGAAGGGGCGGTTGGGTACAGCGTCGGCGGGGTATCCGCTTCATCGCCGGAGAGAAGATCCGGATTTTGCGACGCAATCACACGAGGACCAGATGCGCGCTCTGGTGCAGGCGGTGCGGGATGTGATGCAGCAGACGGGTGTGGCGGCGAAGGATGTGGTCGCGCTGTCGCTGGATACGACGGGATCGAGTGTGATTCCGGTGGATGCGCAGTTGCAGCCGCTGGACGAATATATGCTGTGGTGTGATCATCGGGCGCATAAGGAAGCGCAGGAGATTACAGAGCTGGCGCATGCGACGGGGCTGGAAGCGATTGAGTGGTGCGGCGGCGTGTATTCGCACGAGTGGGGATTTGCGAAGCTGCTGTATTGGTTGCGGAATAATCCGGAGAAGCGCGAGAGGTTTGCTACGGCGCTGGAGCACTGCGACATGGTCGCGGCTACGCTGATTGGGATTACGGATCCGGCGCTGGTGCCTCGCAGTGTCTGCGCGATGGGGCATAAGTGGATGTGGAATCCTCGCTGGGGTGGGTTGCCTCCGCAGACGTTTTTGTCGCAGCTTGATCCGCTGTTCGATGGGATTCGGGAGAAGCTGGGTGGGGAGTACCGCTGCTCCGATGCGATTGCCGGACACTTGAGCGAGCGGTGGGCGAAGGAGATGGGACTGGCTGCGGGAATTCCGATTCCGGTGGGAGCGTTCGATGCGCATTGGGATGCGATTGGCGCGGGCTGCCGCGAGGGCGACGTTGTGAATGTGGTGGGGACGTCGACTTGCATTATTGCGATGAGTCGCGAGACGCGGTTGGTGCCGGGCGTTTGCGGCGTGGTCCCGGGAAGTGTGCATCCTGCGTTCACGGGGATTGAGGCGGGGCTTTCGGCCACTGGCGATATTTTTGAAGCGATTGCAAAGAGGGCGGGGACGGATGTGAAGG
>DATCDL010000203.1:0-3630 GCA_036510715.1 Acidobacteriaceae bacterium | reverse complement strand
ATTCCGAGCGCTTGCTCTTAACCGCTTGACTGCGTCTTCGAGCATCTTGTCTACATCAAACGCCCAATTAACAGAGTTGGTTTGGGTTTTCATTGCGGCAGCCTCTTTGAATACTCCAGCGCAAGCAACGCCCAAATGAACCGGCACGGCGTTGCCAATCTGCAGATACTGAGGAGCCATCGAGCCCACGAAATGCCAGTCATCGGGAAATCCTTGGAGACGCGCGCATTCCTTCACTGAAAGCGGTCGAGTGAATTCAGGATGACAGATTGCAGTCGCTTTCCGGTTTGCCTTACCTGTTATCGTCGGGGCAGGTGCGTCCCAAGCAAGTCTGCGGTAGAAACCGGTCTTGCCACCTCCCGCATCCAAGGATGCCCCCATTGCTTCTCGCTTGAGATGTTCTGGTAGATCCCGCCAATTGCCTCCCGCCGGAATGTGATTAAAATAGGTCGCCACTTGATCCGTGTAGCTTGAGTGAATGCCGGGATGAGTCGCGAGATCAGATATCGCGTCTCTTACTGTGCGAAAGGGGGCCAGCCCAAGCGAGGAGCCGTGCGTTACCGTGGGGAGGGGAAGCGCGAGGTTATCACGCGACCCCAGCATCACGAAACGGAGTCGATTCTGTGGCGCTCCGAAGTCGGCTGCGTTGAGAACGCCTAAAGTCACTCTGTAACCGAGTGAATCAAAGTCTTTAAGAATCTGCCTGACTGCGGTGCCGGAAAGTTCATCGTCATCCAGCGGCTTGACGTCGGACTCTACATGATCGAACTTTCCTTCTCCGTAGGCCTTAAGATTCCAGTGCTTACCAGGTCTATCGGCGATCTTTCTGTGTTTGACTGCTGCAGTTACAAGGTTCGCGACGTTCTCCAACAGAAAAAACCTGGGCCGAACTTGGCTCACAAGACGCATGTATTCATAGATGAGATTGCCTCTCGGGTCTGAGAGGGCAGCTCGATTGCCCCCGGATGAAAAGCTTTGGCACGGCGGACCACCGATCATCAGGAAAACCTCTCCCTGATATTTCCTAGTCTTCCGTAGTAAGTGTTCGTCCAACCCCGTAACCGAACCCTCGATCAAACAAGTATCGGGTCGATTGCGTCTTATTGTCGCGCAGCAATGCTTTTCGATCTCGACAGCCAACGTCGGAGCCAATCCCGCCCGCTCGAAACCCAAATCGAGGCCCATTCCGCCGCTGAAGAAGGACCAGACCTCTCGTGAATGCAACATCTTGACCTACCCCAGCTGATGCCAATGCGTCGTTCGAGCCGCTGGCGCGTCTGGATCGAAACTTTCTTCAGGTGCCCGTAGACAACAGCCTACAACATTCGCCTTGTATTCTCCTAGCCTCGCTGTGCATTATATGGACAGCATCATGATTCCCTGGCGCGCGCCCTGGTAGGAAGCCCAAAATTGCAGATCGGCAAGCAACTCAGAGCGAACTCGGCAAACAGCCTTCAGCTTCGAGGCCTCCTTGAGCGTCGATGATGCGATGAATCTTGAATTCAAGTAAATGTAGGAGTTCACGGGTCCTTTGGATGACTCAATATTGAATGGGCCAATCGGCTTGAGGTATTGAGCTTTTCGATTCAGCCTTCTTTCAACGTCCCCATCCTCCGCGGGCACGATAAAACCCGTGATGAATCTGGCGAAACCGATCTTGTTTTGCGCATGGTCGCATACGGGCGAAATCTCCACAGCGCAAATCCTGGATCGTTCAAGCAGAAAAGCCAAATTCTCGGCATGTTGAGCATCCCGACCGTGGATACAATCACCCATCAAAGAGGTTAAATTTGGAATGAACGACGGTCGCTCGGTGCCACTGAAGACATACATGTTACCCGGCTGAAATGCAGTCAGGTGATCAGCAGCAAGGTGAAGCATCGTGTTTACCTTTGAGCGTCTGGTGATAGAGGATGCTCCAGTAGCCGCAGCTACTTTTGCCGCGTGGTGGGCCAATTTTTTCGCGGACGCTTCTACAAGCGCGTCCATGCGATCCGAGTGAAGGGGGTTCAGTGCCAAGAAAGCGGAGTCCAAGACGGTCGCCGCGTTATGGTGCTGTCCCGACTGCGCTTGACTCACGACCAGCAGAAGTTTCGCTGCTTGCTCACACCAAGCTTGTTTCCAACCAGCCAAGTCGGCGATACCTGTCCCGTCGATCTCGACTATGGAATTCGTCACATTCGTTGCAGCCGCGAAGGCATTGCCCTCCCACGCCTGCATACACTCGAGGGGAGAACTCGCATTCAACGCCTCTAGTATTCTCGAAGAGAGCGAACTGAGCGAAACGCGCATCCTTGCGTTCGAGCCCAGGCCGCTCAAAAATTCCGCCTTTTTCAATTGAAGGACAAACACCGGATTCGGCAATGTGAGATGCGCATGGATGTATCGACCCACTATATCCGCCAAGTCAGGGTGGTTAGTCCAGATGAGGGCTCCGTATGGCCCATTGTCTCCACTGATTATGCTGCTGAGTGTTTGAACTAGCGTGGAAGCAATAGTCTCATCCGACCCTGTAACACCCAGGTTCATATCCAAAATGGCTAAACGAACTCCCCGCAGTTTCATCGATTTCGCCGGGAGGCCGTTCTTCTTCCCGTCGAAATACGCGACCGGCACACCAGCCCTGGCAAATGCCTTCATGAGCGGCAACACTTCGTTGGGCTCATCATCAAGGAGCAGAACTCTCGCGCCAGACAGTCCGATCATTTGGGCCCCTTGAAGGCTAGGCCTACGATTGCGCCATCAAACTGTTCTGGAATCGTCGTATCCTGCCGCTCAGGAAAGATCAAGTCGCCTCCTTGAGCCTTCATCACTTCGCTGGCAATATGGAGTCCAAGGCCCATGCCATCGGGCTTCCTGCTTATAAAGGGTTCTGTCAGGAAGTCGGGCGGATCGATCAGGCCGGGACCGTTGTCTGCAACAAGTATTGTGGGTCTTCCCTCCAAGTCTTTTACCGCGCCGACCCATAAGCGTTTCTTCCCATCCTGTTCACCCCAGCGATTGTCCATCCACCATATGGCGTTGTCGACTAGATTCATAATCGTCGAGATGATGAGGCGGCGACTGCATTTGATCTCGAAATCATCCCTTGGTCCTTTTTCGATCGTGACCGCAATCTTATGTACGCGAAGGCGGAGATCGACATTGAAGAGCGCTTGAGAAATAAGGGAACTCGCCCGCTCTTTGGACGAACCCGAACGCCGCACAAGTGCACCATATCCCTCAATGAGATCGGCAAGATGCTTTGCCAGCGACCGAATTCGATCTGTCGTTCGTTCCTTTTCGACAGCCTGCACGAGTGCGGCTACTCCTTTTTCGACTTCGTGGATTACAACTGAAAGGCTCAGACCAGTTGTCGCGCTCGTGAGCAGCAGATCCCGTACTGAGACAAAATCCGCTTCAATCCGGTCGAGATACGGCCCAAGCTCTATTGTTAGTTTTTTTGACTCAACGATCTCCCTTAGTTCGGTCAAGTCCTCAAGTACGGGTTCGCGCAACCGCGAACTGCTGTATGCGTTTCTTACTCTGCGCTTGTCTAAATTTCTTTCGGTTTCGATCTGTTGAATCGCGTGAGTGATGGCATCTCGAAACGCGTCATAGTCGGCATTCTCTACAAACCCCTCCCGATTA
>DATCDL010000202.1:0-6520 GCA_036510715.1 Acidobacteriaceae bacterium | reverse complement strand
CCGCCATTCCAACGGTTAGCAAGTTTTTTGTATACGGGTTGATTGGCCTTGCGATGTTGACGCTCGGATTCTTGGCATACCGGCAAATGAAATCGGCCGGCGAGCAGGAAGATGTCGTACCGATTGATCTCCCGGTTTCGGCGAAGAGTTGGGCGCTTTGGCTCACTGACGCGCGTGCAGCCGCCGCACAGAATAATTGGCGCGAGGGAATCCATCTTGCATACTGGGCCGGCATTTCGTTTTTGGAGCATCAGGGCACATGGCGGCCCGATCACGCCCGCACTCCACGAGAGTACTTGCGCTTAATATCTACCTCAAGTGAGCACCGCGAGACGCTAGCCGCACTTACGCAAATCTTCGAACTCACCTGGTATGCCAAGCGAGAAGCCGATGCCGCAGCATTTGCGAACACGATGCAGGCGCTGGAGAGGCTGGGATGCCACTTAAGTTAAACCGCCAAGACCGCAGGCTTTTTCTCGGCGGAGGGTTCATCTTCGCTCTGCTCATCCTCACCGCGTTGGTATTTAGTTCCGGCGAGCGCGGGCAACCTGAATACCCCAGCAGCTATTCGAGCGCTTCCGGCGGAGCTAAAGCTGCATATCTGCTTCTCTCCGATATGGGATACAACGTTCAGCGCTGGGAAAAGCCTCTGAGTGATCTCCCTCTGGACCCAACCAAAAGCATCACGGTGGTTCTTGGGGAGCCCGACGAAGCTCCCACTCGTGAAGAGCGGGAGCGGCTTAAGACTTTCATTTCGCAAGGAGGACACGTCATCGCCACTGGAATGTTTGCCGGCACGTTTCTCCCCCAGAATGAGTCGGTGCCGGACATTCTCTCCGGGATGACTTGGAAGAAGGCGACATCTCTTTCGCCTTCTCGAATTACTCGTGCGGCTCCGGAGATTGAGCTTGCGCCTCGGGCCTATTGGCAGGCGTCTACGGCTTATCCCCTCTATGGCGATGGCGACCACACACTCGTCGTAAAGTATCCTTTTGGGCGAGGTGAAGTTCTATGGTGGGCTGCGGCTACACCTCTCACGAACGCGGGTCTGAGAGAATCTGGGAATCTGGAATTCTTTCTGGCGTGTCTGGGCGATCAAAAGAATGAAATCCTATGGGACGAATACATTCACGGCTATCGTCAAACTCTGGCTGGTTCCATTGTCCATTCGCCGGTGAAATGGCTTTTCGTCCAATTCTTTATTCTGGCGATCGCAGTCGTAGCGACGTTTTCCCGCCGCAGTGGCCCGACATGTGTGCCAGCGACCGAGGTCCGCCTGTCGCCTATAGAATTCGTGGAGACGCTGGGAGGGCTTTACGAACGCGCTGGAACTGCTTCGGTGGTGGTCGACATCTGCTACCGGCGTTTCCGCTACTGGCTGACGCAGCGACTAGGTATTGCGGGCAACACGTCGGCGGAGGATCTGGCAACTACAATCCGAGAGCGCTGGGAATTCGCCGACGATCAATTCATCGCCACCCTTAGCAGCTGTGAGGCCGCCAGCTCAGATCCTTTTCTGGAGGCTCCGGTAGCGTTGCGATTGCTCCAGGAACTCGACGGATACGCAACTCGATTGAACCTGTTCCAAGGCGTTCGGAAGGAGAAATACTAATGAAGGCAGTTCCGTATCTGGTGCAGCACATCCGCGAGGAGATGGGCAAGGTGGTTGTCGGCCAGAACGAAATCAAAGACCAGTGTGTCATCGCGTTACTGTGCCGAGGGCATGTTCTGCTTGAAGGCGTTCCCGGCATTGCGAAGACCTTGATCGTGAAGACTTTATCGCGCCTAATGAAGCTGAGTTTCCAGCGCGTCCAGTGCACGTCCGATCTGATGCCGGCAGACATCGTCGGCACAAATGTGTTGAACATGGCAACCGGTGCATTCCAATTGCACCAGGGCCCGGTGTTCACGGATTTACTCCTGGTAGATGAGGTGAATCGCATGCCTCCGCGCACGCAGGCGGCGCTGCTCGAATGCATGGAAGAGCATCAAGTGACGATTGATGGCGTGGGTAATCATCTTTCTCAGTTCTTCACCGTCTTTGCGACGCAAAACCCAGTTGAGTTCGAAGGAACATACCCGCTTCCGGAGGCTCAGCTTGACCGGTTCCTGTTGAAACTTCAGGTTCCTTACCCAGGGTTGCAGGATGAGGTCCGATTACTTGCCAATGTACAAAATGGATTTGAATCGCGCGAATTGGACAAAATGGACTTGAAGCCGATTGATGCAGGATTACTGGAACAAGCGCAGCAAGAACTCAAGTCCGTGACGGTCGAGGAGGCGCTGTTCAGCTACATCGTGCAGATTGCGCGGCGGACTCGTGAGTGGCCATCTTTGTCACTTGGCGCCAGTCCTCGCGCCGCGATTAGTCTCATGGCAGTCTCAAAAGCGGTGGCTGCATTCGACGGGCGCGATTACGTAATACCAGACGACGTGAAGGCCGCTTCGAGACCGGTGCTCCGTCATCGAATCATCATGAAGCCAGAGGCTGATCTGGAGGGCATTACGCCGGACCAGGTTCTGGCAGACGTGTTGCACGCGGTCGAGGTTCCGAAGTGAGCGCCGGATTATGAGCGATCCCGGAAAGTTGGCTCCGGCCGAAGTCGGGGGAGCTGCGCATTCCTACAAGCGCTTTGGCGTGGCGTTCGGCGACCGTTTCTTCTCGCTACTTTTGCTGGGAATGTTATGGATCGTTCCGGCATTCGTTGATCTAAGATTCGTCTATGCCCTGGTTGCATGGGACTGTCTTGTCGTTCTGTTTTGGTTCGCCGATTTAGCCCAACTACCGAATCCTTCGCAACTCACGGTACGACGGACGTGGCGCTCGGCGGCGGCGCTGTCAATTCCATCCGATATTGATCTCACTCTGATCAATTCATCCGACAAAACTATGCGCGCGACGATGGTTGACACAGTTCCCGTTCAGTTGAGGCATGAGCCTCCTACTCTATCTGTCAAAGCAGCAGCCAGAACCGAAGCGACAGCGACGTATCGAATCTGCCCGGTACGACGGGGAGACGTGAAGCTGGGCGATTGTTATGTGCGTTATCAAAGCGCCCTGCGCATCGCGGAGAGATGGGTTCGAGCTTCCTTACCTCAGACCGTGCGGATTTATCCTAATCTGGAGGACGCCAAACGGCACTCCATTTTTCTCCTTCGAAGCCGGCAGATCGCCGTAGAAAGGCGCCGTTCCCAAATGCGCGGGATCGGCCGCGAGTTTGAAAGCCTGCGCGAATACCGGCAAGAGGACGAGTATCGTGACATTTGTTGGACCGCGGCGGCGCGGCGCGGAAAGTTGGTCACTCGCGTATATCAAATTGAACGTAGCCAGACAGTGTGGATCGTCATTGACTCTGGTCGCTTGATGCGAGCCCGCGTGGGAGGCTTTAGCAAGTTGGACCATGCGGTCAACGCCGCGCTGATTCTGGCCCAGGTGGCGTTGTACTCAGGAGACCGCGTAGGACTGGCGGCTTATGGCCGTGCGATTCGTCAGCAGGTTCCCGCCGCCACAGGGAGTGCGCACTTGCGTCAACTTATCGAACAACTTGCGTTGGTACACGAGGAAGTCTCTGAGGCGGACCATCTTCACATGGCCGTACGTCTTTTGAAGGACCAGAAACGGCGCAGCCTCATCGTGTGGCTCACGGATCTCGCCGAGACCGCGATGACTCCCGAAGTTATCGAAGCGGCGGCGATGATGACGCCGAAACATTTGGTTATGTTTGTGGTCATTGGGCAACCGGACTTACGCGAGTTGGCGGCAAAGAGGCCACAAAGCGAAACTGAAATGTATCAGGTGGGCGCCGCGCAGGAGATGGTTCATCGACGAGAACTGCTGTTGGCTCGTTTGCGAGAACGGGGAGCGCTTGCGCTGGAAGTGAATTCCGGAGCAATTTCACCAGTGCTCGTGAACTCGTATCTACAGATCAAGGAAAGAAATCAGCTCTGAGCCGGCTTGGGTTCGCGTGAAAGTCCGGACAGGTAACCCGCCAGAAGTAAAAACAACGCTCCCGCCATAGAGAACTTCAATGAAATGGGCAGCCCCGTCGGCGAAACAAACGCCTCAATCAAGCCCGCAACGATGAGGATGGGGATTGTGCCCAGAACCAGTTTCACGCCTTCCAGTCCCGCTCGCGCCAGTGATTCTCGCCGGGGCAATATTCCTGGAAACAACAAACCCTGGGCAATCCGCAAACCCGCGCCACCTGCAATAAAGATGGCGGGCAGTTCGAGAACTCCGTGCGGCGCCACAAAGCTCCAAAGCTGCAAGCTCATTCCCGACAGCGCGCAAGCCATGCCGATAACTCCAATCAGCAGACCGTTAAACGCCATCATGTAGACGGTGCCCAAACCTGCGGTGATTCCAAGCGCAAAAGTGGTGAAACCAACACTCATATTGTTGGTCATGATAGCGCTGGAGGCCAATGGTTTGATGCCCACGATCGAATGCGTCCACATTTCATGGCGGTCAATCGTCTCCACCATCTGTGGCCCCAGAATCTTGACTTTGAAGTCGGGATTTTGATACGTCAGCATGGATCCCACCCCAGCCGCGACTAAAAAGATAAGGACCGCTAACAGGCAAAGGTTCAGATTTCTCCGGAAGGTCGCGGGGAAGGTACACCAGAAGAATGAAAACGTCGCCGAAGTACTCGTCCTGCGACCCGAATAGATGGTATTGTGGGCGCGGACGAGCAACTGATTGACGTAGCGGGCGAAGTGCACAGAACCACGATCTTCGCGAATGGCGGCAAGGTCGGCCGCGGTTTGGCGATAAAGAAGACTGAGTTCCTGCAAGTCGGTGCGAGAGAGCGACTTCAAGCCGCCTTTTGCACTTTGGTTCAGCAGCGTCTCAAGCTTGCTCCAGTACGGCTTGCGCTTCTCCAACCACCGGGTGGAAATCATCGTGAACTCGATTGACCAACTGAGAATCGACACTCCCGAGCAAATCGTACTGGAGTTGCCCCTCGCTGGAGTCGGCAGCCGGTTCCTAGCTTTGGCAATTGATACTCTAATCCAAAGTGTCTTTTATCTCATCGCGGCGTTCATATTTATATTCACTCTGCCAGTAGGATCTTCCGTATTCATGTTTTTGCCGAAGTTGTTGGGGCCAGCCTTGGCAATCTTCATTCTATTCGCCATCTACTGGGGCTATTTTGCATTCTTCGAGTCTATGTGGTCGGGGCAAACGCCGGGAAAACGCTATGCCGGAATCCGCGTTATCAAAGAATCAGGCAGGCCGATCAATGCCTTTGACGCAATCGGACGGAACTTGATGCGTGCCGTAGACGGGCTGCCCGGTGTCTATGGTGTGGGTCTGGTCTGCATGATGTGCAACCAGCAGAGCCGAAGGCTGGGAGATTTCGTCGCGGGTACGGTTGTCGTACACGAGAAGCCCACCGAGGATGTGCGGCCTTCGTGGAATACCTCGAACCAAGGAGCCGGGGCCACTCCGGGCCTCACGCAGGTCTCGCCCGAGGAACTCATCCTCATCGAAACCTACCTGCACCGGCGATGGGACCTCGACAAGTACGTCAGAGCGAACACTGCATTCCAAATAGCGGAGAGGATTAAAGCAAAGACGGGGCTTCAGCCTCAGCCCCACCAGGACGTTGACGACTTTCTAGAGGAGGCAGCCAAAAAGATTCGAGACAGCGGCCAATTCCGCTAAGGAGAGGAACTGGTGGCGCTGGAACGCCTACGGGGACGGTTACCGTGAGACTTTGATGATCAACCGACAAAATTAATCAGCGTTCCGATTCTTTCGATCGAAATGCGAATTTCATCGCCTTGATTCAGGGTAAACGAATCGGGCGGCACAATGCCGGTGCCGGTGAGCAGAAAACATCCATTAGGAAAAACGTTGTCCCTGTATAGGTAATGAACCAATGTGGCGGGATCTCGCTTCAGGCTACTGAGAGTAGTAGAACCGGTAAATGCAGTCTCCCCTGCACGCAAAATCTCCAGCCCAATCTCTGTTGATGAAGGCAGCGGCTCTGATGTAATGAGAATGCCCGGGCCCAGCGAGCAACTCCGGTTGTAGACCTTCGCCTGCGGCAAATACAACGGGTTCTCGCCTTCGATATCGCGGGAACTCATGTCATTGCCAATGGTGTAGCCGAGTATTTTTGCCCGAGGGCTTACCAGGAGCGTGAGTTCAGGTTCCGGCACCGACCAGGAAGCATCTTTGCGGATAGCAACTTTTCCGTAATGACCGACGACCCGACTGGCGGTGGCTTTAAAGAAGAGTTCGGGCCGCTCGGCGCTGTAGACGCGATCATAGAAGTCCCCTCCGCCCGTGGATTTCGATTCATCCATACGAGCGTCTCGACTCCGAAAGTAAGTAACGCCTGCCGCCCAGACTTCCTGATTACCGATCGGGGCTTGAAGGGTGCGGGCATCGGCGATGGGATTACCATCCAAGCGTGGCCCCAGACCGATGGACTTACGCAGATGCTCTTCCAGATCGTCACGAGTGATCAGTGTGTCCCACTCGGCATCTCCGGCGGAGTAGAACGTT
>DATCDL010000201.1:0-4612 GCA_036510715.1 Acidobacteriaceae bacterium | reverse complement strand
ACTGGGGAAACATCCGGGGCGTCTGTCAGGTGCTGGCTTTTGCGGCGCAGCTTTGGGCCCTCGTCGTAATGAACTATCGAAGCTGAAATCGAGTAGGTAATTTCGACACAATACACAAAAGAGTTCGTGCTCTGTCGCAAGAATGAGGGGCAATGCCAGTGGCCACAAAAGCCGTTCAAAAGCGCAATCGATCGGGTTCTCCGCTCGAAGTGCTACTTGCCTTCGCCAAACTCGGCGTCAGCTGTTTTGGCGGGCCGATTGCTCACATCGGCTATTTCAGAGAGGAATTCGTCGTCAAACGTCGTTGGCTGGACGAGCATGCCTACGCCGATCTCGTGGCGCTATGCCAATTCCTGCCCGGACCAGCGAGCAGCCAAGTCGGCTTTTCGATTGGATTGATGCGGGGTGGCTATCTCGGGGGCATTGCAGCATGGATCGCATTTACGCTTCCATCAGCCATTTTACTTCTTCTATTTGCCTATAGCGCGAACGCATTACAGGGGCCGATCGGGATCGGCCTCTTGCACGGTCTTAAGCTCGTCGCTGTGGCGATCGTAGCCCAGGCAGTCTGGGGGATGGCTCGGACGTTGGCTCCTGACCGCGAGCGCGCGTCGATAGCGGTCATTGCGGCCTTGATCATCCTGTTTAGCTCAGCGTCGGTCGCTCAGATGGGGGCGATTGCTTTAGGTGGTGTGGCGGGCCTGTGGCTCTGTCGCGCCGCGCCGCCGGCATCGATCAAGGCAGGGCATATGTCCATCCCGGTGTCGCGCCCGGTCGGTCTTGTCTCTCTCGCGGCGTTTTTCCTTCTGCTCTTTGGGTTGCCGGTTTTGACCTCATTGCTCCATTCTCAGGGCGTTGCGCTGTTCGATGCATTTTATCGTTCGGGTGCTTTGGTGTTTGGTGGGGGACACGTCGTGTTGCCGCTCTTGCGGGAGGCAACGGTAACGCACGGCTGGGTCAGCGATGACGCGTTTTTGGCTGGCTATGGCGCAGCACAGGCAGTGCCCGGACCGCTTTTCACTTTCGCGGCATATCTCGGGGCGGTCATGAGGCCCTCACCGCACGGCATAGCTGGTGCGATTATCGGCCTGATTGCAATCTTCCTCCCCGGCATTTTGGTACTCATGGGCACATTGCCGTTTTGGGATGCCTTCCGGCGCCGCGCTTTGGCACAAGCAGCAATGCGGGGCGTGAACGCTGCGGTGGTCGGTCTGCTCGGGGCAGCGCTTTACAATCCGGTCTGGACGAGCGCGGTGAAGACCCCCGGAGATTTTGGGCTCGCCTTGGTTGGATTTGTACTTCTCATCGTTTGGCAGACGCCGCCGCTTGTCGTCGTCGCTATTAGCGCGCTCGGCGGGATAGCGCTTGCTCTTGGTGCGGGATGACCTGATTTCGCTTTTAGCAAGACAGTTTGGCGAAATCGTTGTTCGATATCTGAAAGCGATGACCGCCGGAAGGACTCAAAAAGAGGCGCTACCATGGCAGCACACCGATACTTCGCTGGTCTCTCCCGAAATACGTTTCTTCTCGCCTTGGCGAGCCTGTTCGCCGACATTTCCTCGGAGATGCTCTATCCGATCCTGCCAATTTTCCTCACGCAGACCTTGAAGGCCAGCGGTAGCGTGGTCGGGCTGGTGGAAGGCGTCGCCGAGGCGACTCAAAACATCGTCCAAGGCTTTTCCGGCTCGCTGTCGGACAGACTGCAAAGACGAAAACCCATCGCGCTCGCGGGCTATTTATTGGCCGCTGTCGCCAAGCCGCTAATGGGCACCGCCACCGCATGGCAAGGCGTGCTGGGCGGACGCTTCTTGGATCGGCTCGGCACTGGCACCCGCTCGGCACCGCGCGACGCACTTATTGCTTCTTCGGCGAACGAAGCGAGCAGAGGACGGGCCTTCGGACTTGAAGGGGTCGGCGACAACGCGGGTGCTTTCCTGGGCCCATTGCTTGCCGTCTTGCTGCTCATCGTGTGGCATCTCGACATACATTTAATCTTCTACCTTGCGGTTGTTCCCGGCCTCTTCGCTTTCTTTATGGTCCTTCTGGTCGAGGAGCGACCGGTAGCGGTGACAGCTAAATCGAAGATTGATGTCAACCCGACGCGATTTCCTAAGGCCTACTGGAAATATATGCTGGCGACGGCCCTGTTCGGCGTCGGCAATTCCAGCAACGCCTTTCTGATCCTGCAGACTAAAGATATGGGTGCGTCGTTGACGGCGACGATCCTGATCTATGCGGCCTTTAACCTTGTGGCGGCGCTGATTTCCTACCCGGCCGGATTTTTATCGGACAGATTGGGCAGAAGGAACATCCTAGTTCTAGCATTCGCTATCTTCCTGATCACTTACCTTGGCTTCGCTTTGACCCGCAATGTTGCGCTGATCGGTCTACTTTTCGTTCTCTATGGCCTCTATCAAGGCATATTCCGTTCGGTCGGCAAAGCTTTAGCGAGCGACTACGTACCGAAGCAGCTGCGAGCCAGCGGCGTCGGTTGGTACAACACAATTGTGGGGGTAAGCGGTTTGGCAGCTAGCCTTATCGCCGGATGGCTTTGGGATCAGGCAGGACATACCACCGTGTTTTTCTTCGGTGCCGCTTTCGCCGTGGTTGGCGGTATCGCATTGCTGATGCTGGTTCCCGGCAAACCTAACGCATGAGGTTTGTGCCGGTACGGATACTTCAGTTCTGAGAATGTTGTTTGTCGGATATTACAAAAAAGGAACGGCGAGTCTCGCGCTACAAACGCACCCCGATTCACAATAAGTGGAGGTCTAATGGAACGAAGTGACGTAGAAATAGACGACCCAAACCCTAGAAAATATATGCCGGTCAATGCCACGAATGAAAAGTCGTGAAAATTTCGATAGCCACTGTTGCGATCACGAATTGTAACCTCTTGCCCCGGCTATATTGCGCTGCAACATTTGATAACTATATGCGGGATTAGTGATCACATTGGTGCTCCGAAAGTGGCTCCGCCGCTGCGATCTAAGAGACATCCGACCAGCGTCCAGGGCGTCGCGTCCGGAAGTCCCCAGCAGGACACGCCCTAAAGGATAAGTGCCATGTTGGACCAGACAACCAAAACCACGACTACGAAGCCCGCCAGTTCCCCCAAAATGGATGCTACGCAAGCGTTCCGCGCGACCGCCGAAAACGGCTCCGCTCATGCTAAGGAAGCTTTCGAAAAAATGAGTGCCGGAACGGCTGAAGCCGCTGCTCTGATCAAGAACAGCTATTCGACGGCCGCTAAAGGTGCGCAAGACTACAACACCAAGTTTATCGAATTCGCTCAAACCAATACTGAGTCTGCCTTCGCCTTCGCCCAAAAACTTTTTGGCGTGAAATCGCCTTCAGATTTCATCGAATTGTCGACCGAACATTCACACAAGCAGTTCGAGACGCTGACCGAGCAGACCAAGGAACTCGCAGCATTGGCCCAGAAGGTCACGCTCGCGACCGCGGAGCCCCTCAAGACGGGCGTCACCAAGGCATTCAGCCAGGCCGTCTGAGCTGACCCGCTCCAATCTTCAGCGTTCTTCGAAGCCCGGGTTGTCGCCCGGGCTTCTTGCTGAAGGACGAAAGGAAGTGGCGTTCATCCGCATGACCCACCCAACTGCGTCGCTAACTTTATCGGCGTGGTGTGCTTGCCGTAATAGCTTTGGATGACCTGCACGCTAGTCCCCATATTTCGCGCTACGTCGAAAACACCAATTCCTCGGCGCAATGAAAGCACGGCGTAGAAGTGGCGCAAACTGTAGAGAGGGTGTTTGTCGCCGTGGCTGTTATGGGTTATGCCAGCCAAATCGAGAACTTTAGAGAGAGCCGGAAGGCTCCTCGAAAACTTAGGCAGACATTTTCGCCTCGTCCTCGTGCGGCTCACGCAACACGTAGCCCCGACCCCACACGGTTTCAATGTAGTTTTTGCCATTCGACGCGCTGGCGAGCTTCTTGCGCAGCTTGCAAACGAAGACGTCGATGATCTTGATCTCCGGCTCATCCATGCCACCGTAGAGCTGGGTGAGGAACATTTCCTTGCTGATTGTTGCGCCCTTACGCAGACTCAGGAATTCCAGCATCTGGTATTCCTTGCTGGTCAGGTGGACGCGGGCGCCGCTGACTTCGACGGTCTTCTGGTCAAGGCTAACGATGAGATCGCCGGTCTGGACGACCGACTGAGCATGGCCCTTGGAACGGCGCACGATGGCGTGGATGCGCGCGACTAATTCGTCCTTGTGGAATGGCTTGGTCATGTAGTCGTCGGCGCCGAAGCCGAGACCCTTGACCTTGGCCTCGATGCCGGCGAGGCCGGAAAGGATAAGGATCGGCGTCGTCACTTTGGAGACGCGGAGAGAGCGCAGAACCTCGAAACCAGACATGTCGGGCAGATTCAGATCCAGCAGGATGAGGTCGTAGTCGTAGAGTTTGCCGAGGTCGACGCCCTCTTCGCCGAGGTCCGTCGTGTAGACGTTGAAGCCCTCCGAGCGGAGCATCAGTTCGATGCTTTTCGCCATGGCGCTATCGTCTTCGATTAAGAGCACGCGCATGATTTCCAAGCCTCTTTCAGCCAGTCTTCGGGACGGCCGTGGTTAACAGACACGGAAGACGGTAA
>DATCDL010000200.1:0-12704 GCA_036510715.1 Acidobacteriaceae bacterium | reverse complement strand
GACTTGGTATTTGAACGCCCACCGTCCGCAAGATGATTTCAGGCTATTCGCCGCACGGGTTGAGGATGAAGAATATTCCGTCGAGCACCGAGACGGTTTCTTCTACATCCATACGAATCACAAAGCCGAGCAATTCCGGTTGATGTATGTGGGGTTTGGATTGGAAGACGACCGCGAGCTATGGATGGAAATTCTTCCCGAAATCAAAGATGCGCCGCTCGAAGATATCGATCTATTTCACGACTTCTTCGTTGCGAGCTACCGGGAACGTGGATTGCCCGTGATGCGAGTTTTCTTGTTTGACGACAGGGGGCTGCTGGGGGAGTCGAATGATATACGCTTCCCTGACCCGGCGTATGAGGCGGATGGAGATGTGAATCGGGACTTTGCGACGGCGAAGTATCGGTACTCGTACCAGTCGCTGGTGCGGCCGGGATCGGTATTTGAGTATGACGTGGCGAAGCGGGAGTCGACGCTGCTGAAGCAGCAGGAGGTTCCGGGCGGTTTCGATGCGTCGCGGTATGCTTCGGAGCGGCTGTGGTTCAAGGCGATGGATGGGACCGAGGTTCCGGTGTCGCTGGTGTATCGGGTGGACAAGTTCAGGAAAGATGGGACGTCGCCGCTGTATGTGTATGGGTATGGATCGTATGGGTATGCGCTGCCGCTGGGATTTGGCGCGTCAAGGCTGGCGCTGCTGGATCGTGGCTTGGTGGTGGCCTATGCGCACATTCGCGGCGGAGGAGAGCTGGGCGATCCGTGGCACGAGGGCGGCAAGATGATGGCGAAGCGGAATACGTTCACGGACTTTATTGAGGCTACGGAGTTTTTGTTGCGCGAGGGGTATGGCGATCCGAAGCGGGTGGCGATTGAGGGCGGGAGCGCGGGCGGATTGCTGACGGGCGCGGTGGTGAATATGCGGCCGGAGCTGTTTCGCGTGGTGCTGTCGCATGTGCCGTTCGTGGATGTGATGAACACGATGCTGGACGCTAGTTTGCCGCTGACGGTCGCGGAGTATGAGGAGTGGGGGAATCCGAATGAGGCGGCGGCGTTTGAGTACATGCTGAGCTATTCGCCTTATGAGAATCTGCATGCGGCTGCGTATCCGGCGATGCTGGTGAAGACGAGTTTGAATGATTCGCAGGTGATGTATTGGGAGCCGGCGAAGTATGTGGCGAAGCTGCGCACGCTGAAGACGAATGAGGCTCCGTTGCTGCTGCACGTGAATATGGACGCGGGGCATGGCGGGGCCAGCGGGCGGTATGACTACCTGAAGGAGATTGCGTTTGACGACGCGTTCGTGCTGCGGGAGCTGGGGGCGGAGGCTTAGGCGCGAAGGACGTCGGTTTGGCTGAAGTCGTTGCCTTTGAAGAGCAGAGGCTCGCCGGAGAGCTTTGCGAGGGCATAGGTAAAACAGTCACCGTAATTGAGACGAGCCGGATGGCGGCCCTTGCCGTAGCGACGAAAGGCATCAAGCGCGATTCGTGATTGCTGCTCATCCACGGGGACGATCTCGATCTCGATATCTGAGATGAGTTGTTCGAACTCCTGATAGGCGGAATCGGAACGAGCAATCAAGAGAATTCCGATTTCTACCATGGTTGCCGCAGAGATAAGGCGGACAGGGTCTGAGCTAATTGCCTTTGCGAATTTCGGGGCTTCGTCTTCGAGCCTGAGAATCGCGATCATTGCGGATGAATCGATGACCATTAGCTGGGCAATCCATTTTCATCGTAGCCAAGGACCTCATCGTCGGATCTATCGTCGAGAGGCGGCAAAGCCGCTACGCGGTGCGCGACCCGCATGATCTTTTCGTAGGTGGCCGGGTCCTGGATCCTGGGCCGCAGCCGGCGACGACGTTCCCGGACGGCGATACCGATGGCCTCTGTGAGGCTTTCGCCTGTGTCCGCCGCGAGGGAGCGAATCTCCTGTTCGACGGCCGGGTTATTGATATGCAACGGCATGAGCTAACTGTACATTCAATATACAATCGATGTACATACGATTGCACGGCGCTTAAGATCGCCGTTTAGACGGTGTCGGGGATGGTGTCGCCTTCGCCGGGGGCGAGGAAGAGGTTGGCTTCGAGGCCGTGCTGGCGGTCGTAGAGGTCGCGGTAGCGGCCGTTGAGGATGTAGAGCTGCTCGTGGGTTCCGCGCTCGACGATGTGGCCTTGCTCGACGACGAGGATCTGGTCGGCGCGGCGGATGGTGGATAGACGGTGGGCGATGACGAAGGTGGTGCGGCCCTGCATGAGGAAGTTGAGGCCGGCCTGGATGAGGGCTTCGGACTCGGAGTCGAGGGAGCTCGTGGCCTCGTCGAGGATGAGGATGCGGGGGTCGGCTAAGATGGCGCGGGCGATGGAGAGGCGCTGGCGCTGGCCGCCGGAGAGTTTGACGCCGCGCTCGCCGACGATGGTGTCGTACTGCTCGGGAAAGCGCTCGGCGAACTCGTCGACCCTCGCAATCTTGCAGGCCTTCAAGAAGTCTTCTTCGGTGGCGGAGGGGCGGGGAAACTTCACATTTTCACGAATCGTTCCGTCGAAGAGGAAGGTTTCCTGCAGGACGACGCCGAGTTGTTGGCGGTAGCTGCTGAGCTTGGCGGCGGCGAGGTCGTGGTCGTCGATGAGCACAGCGCCGGACTGCGCGGTGTGAAAGCCGCAGATGAGCGAGATGATGGTGGACTTGCCGGAGCCGCTGGAGCCGACGAGCGCGGTGACGGTGCCGGGGCGGGACTCGAAGCTGATGTTGTGCAGGACGGGCTTGTCGGGGACGTAGGAGAAACCGACGTCGACGAAGCGAACATCGCCGGCGAGGGGGCCGAGCTCGATGGAGCGGGCGGGATCGGCGTCCTCTTCGCGCTCGCCCATGATCTCGCGGGTGCGGTCGAGGCCGGCGAGGGCTTCGGTGAGTTGGGTGCCGATGGCGACGAGCTGGACGATGGGGGCGGTCATGAAGGCGAGGAACATGACGTAGGAGAAGTAGCTGCCGGCGGTGAGCTTGCCGAGGGCGTTGAGATGCGCTCCCATGAACATGACGACCGCGCCGACGATGCCCAGGATGACGGTGGAGGAGAGCGTCATGAGGGATTGCGCGGTGAGCGAGCTGATGACGTTCTGGAGGAGTCGGTCGACACCTCCCGCAAAGACTTTGGCTTCGCTGTCTTCGGCGTGGTAGCCCTTGACGACGCGGACGCCGCCGAGAGATTCGGTGAGACGGCCGGTGACCTCGGCGTTGATCTTGGCGCGCTCGCGGAAGATGGGGCGGATGGTCTTGAAGGCTCGCTGGAGGACGAGCGCGAAGGCGGTCATGATGACGAAGGCGAGCAGCGTCATGCTGACGGAGACGTACATGAGGTAGGTGAAGGCCAGGATGCCGGTGAGGACGCCGCCGACGAAGTCGACAATGCCGGTGCCGATGAGGTTGCGGACACCTTCGACGTCGTTCATGATGCGGGCGACGAGGGTGCCGGTGCGGGTCTCGTCATAGAAGGCTACGGAGAGCTTGCCGACGTGCTGCTGGACCTGCATGCGGAGGTCGGCGATGAGGCGCTGACCGGCCTTCGAGAGGAGCTGGGTGAGGGCGTAGGACGTGACGCCCTGAATGAGCGTGGCGATGAGGACAGCGCCGACGATCCAGGGAAGAAGCGCGTGACGGTGGTGGGTGAAGACCTGATCGATGAGCGGCTTGAACGAGGCCGGAAGCACCAGGGCGCAGGTGCGGTTGACGATCATCAGGAGGAAGCAGCCGGCGAGGAGGACGCGGCGCGGCTTGACGAGCGCCCAGATCTCGGGCCAGATGTCCTTGAATTTAGGCTTGGGACGTTTGGCGGTGAGGTCGGCGGTGGTGGCGCGACCGGTGCCGCGCGACGGTGAATCTGCCGCGCGCATGCGGACCGTGCCGCCCATGTTCGAAGTTCCGTGATGTGCCATTGAGGGTTAGTTTACCTTGGCCGGACTTAGACGAGGCGCGTGCGCCGAGCTGCGATGAAGCTTCGCACGCAGAGGGCAACGTAGATGAGGCAGATCAGTGCGATGACAACCCGCTCTTCAAAACCCATGGGATTGATCGACATGGCCGTGCCCTTCGAGAGTTGGATGACCGCACGAATGCCGGTGGCGAGAAATCCAATCAGGCCGAGCGTCACCGCTATATGCATCCAGAGCATGCGCTTCTTCGGGTTCTCTGTGGTTGCGAAGAAGCCGCAGATGATCAGAAGAACGCCAATTCCTGCGGGATGCAGGGGCGCAGTTTCGACTCTGCCCATCCCTATCCAAAAGCCGAGACTCACCGCTGCAAGCAACACTCCGAACCAAATCGTCAACTTAGCCAATGCCATTCTCCTATGTGTATTTATAAAGTTTTGTCCAGTGCACCTGGAGTATCGATAGTTAGCCTGCGGCCTTTATCTCTGCGAGTACGTCGTCAACCTTCCAATCGTTGGTGGGCCAGAAGGCGAAGACTTTGCCGTCCTTGTCGATGACGACGGTCGAGAGCGAGTGTTGCAGGGTTCCGTTCTGGCCGGGGGTTACGCCGACGTCGAAGTACTGCTCCATTTTGGGGAGCTCGGTGAGGGACGGAGCGGCAAACTCCCAGTGCTGGAAGGTCTCGTTCACGTAGTTGCCGGTGTAGGCAGCGCCGTAGCTGCGAAGGACTTTGGGAGTGTCGTAGGTGGGATCGAAGCTGACGCTGAGGAGGTGAGTGTCCTTGTAGAGCGCGGGGTCTGACTTCAGGGTCTTGTCGATGGTGGCGAAGTTGCGGCTCATGCGGGGACAGAAGTCCGAGAGCGGGCAGCGGGTGTAGATGAAGGTCATGAGGACGACCTTGCCGTGAAATTGCTGGAGGCCGATCTTGTGGCCGGACTGATTGAGCAGGGTGAAGTCTGGGACGACATCGCCTTTGGCGGGGACGTGGTAGTTGACGGCGGGCTTGTAGTCGGGGCGGGCCTGGGCGACGATCACTATTTCTCTGAGGCGCAGATTTTTGGGACCGGCGGCATCGTGGTCGGCGAGGAGCGTGGCGGTGATGATGTCGCCGGGATGCAGTTCGGAGAGCGCGGAGGGGTCTTCGAGGCGATAGGCCATGGTCATGGCCGGCATGAGACCGGGGATGTCGTCGTGCTTGAGTAGGATTTCGCCATTGGCGGGGTCGGTGCTGATGACGGTTCCGCGGATGGGATATTGCTTGGTGGTTGCGCTTGTGGTGGGCGAGTTTGCTGTGCCACGGCAACCGATTGCGGTGATGGACAGGGTGGTCATCGCCAGGAGCAATAGCACCGATGAAGCTCGAACGCGCATGAAGGAATCTCCTCGAGGCTCGTACGGGAGATGGTTGAGCCTATGACCATGATAAATGGGAGGCGTGGTGATGGCCTGGCTGATGGATGTCCACGACAGGTTGTTGGAGCGTGGTAGCATCGGCTTCGAACGGAGCGCACGAAAGCATGTCGCAGCCTTCAATTCCAGCTTCTGTGCGCAGCGACAGCGTGGCTAGCGACGGCGTAGCCGGGCCGTCGATCTTCTGGCTTGCGGCGGGGTTTCTGCTGGCCGGGCTGGGGACGGTGATGCTGGGGCCGATCATGCCGTCGCTGCTGCACGATTGGCGGCTCACGGACCAGCAGGGGGGACTGCTGCTAGCGGCAAAGTTTGTTGGATCGTTTCTTGGCGGCGTGTCAGTGCCGCGCCGGCTGCGGTTTGGTGTGCTGGGTGGGATGACCTTTGCGTGCGCGGGGTTTGGAGCGTTTGCGCTGAGCGGCGGGCTGATGAGTGGGGCAGCTTGCTTGTTCATCGGAGGATTTGGTTTAGGGCAGATTATTGCATCGACGAACATCGTGGTGGGGAGGCGATACAGCGAGCATACCGGTTCGGCGCTTGCGTCGGTGAACTTCTTCTGGAGCCTGGGTGCGGTCGCGTGCGGCCTGATTGCGGCGGCGGTGCTGCCACGGTTTCACCTGCGCGGACCTCTACTGACATTTGCCGGGATGTTTCTGGTGGTCGGACTGGGCGGATTTCTGAATCCTTCGCGGGGAGCGGCAGCGAAGGGTGAGGCGTCGACTGCTGATGCGGAGAGGCTTCCGGCGCGGGTGCTGATGTATTTTGCGGTGCTGCTGTTTTTGTACGGTGGGCTTGAGACCTGCATGACAGGGTGGCTGACGACGTATACGCTGCGATTTTCGGATGTGCGGCTGCTGGGTGGGCAGTCGGCGATTGTGCTACTGTGGTCGGCGTTGACGGCGGGGAGGGCGATTTCGTCGGCGGCGTTGCGCGTGATGCGGGAGGCGATGCTGCAGCGGATTGGGCTGGGGCTGTCGGCGGTGTTCATTGCGGCGCTGGTGACGACGCACCATGGGCCGCTGCTTTCGCTGTATTGCGTGCTGCTGGGGCTGAGCCTTGCGCCGTTTTTTCCGACGACGTTTGCGCTGTTGATGAAGAGGCGGCCCACTGCGCGCGAGGCCGGATTCATCCTTGCGGTATCGGGGCTGGGAGCGGCTTTGTTTCCGTGGATGATGGGATTCGTCTCGACGCAGAGTGGATCGCTGCGAACGGCGATGGTCGTTCCAATGGCGTTGGCGCTGCTGCTGCTCCTGCTGAGCATGATGAGCGGGAGGGTGAGGCTGAAGATGGCTGCGGCGTAGCGTGGCAGAAGTTGCGCAGGCGGAGGCGAAGTTTTGGAGAAGATTGGGTATAACGGTAGACGATGTCTTCTGCGAATCTCTCCGAGTTATTCGACGCGCTTGAAAACGGCGAGCAGTTGTTGCTGCCGAATGCGCGTGCTGCCCGAGACCTGAGGGCGGGGTTCGATGCCCGACGCCGGATGAGTGGAGTGTCCGCGTGGGATGCGCCGGCGGTGCTCAGTTGGTCGCAGTGGACGAACTCTCAGTGGAGCGAGTTGATTGTTGCGGGAGTGGAGAGTTGCCTGCTGCTGAACGCTGCGCAGGAGCAGAGCTGGTGGCGGGAGTTGATTGCGGAGGACGCGTCGAGCAACTCGTTCGGTTCGGCTGACTCGCTGGCGGAACTCGCTGGCTCTGCGTGGAAACTTGCCGGCAGCTATAACGCCACGCATCGGTTGCGTGAATTTGGGGGCGGCTACGATAGCCACGTCTTCGCTGGCTGGGCTGAGGAGTTTTCGAAGCGGTGTGATGCGCGAGGATATCTTTCGGCGGCGCTATTGGACGCGGCGTTGCTGGTGCATTTGAGGACAGGAGCGATCGCCGTGCCAGACGTGCTCACGCTTGTGGGATTCAGCGAGTTGCAGCCTTCGCAGGAAGCACTGCTGGAAGGGCTTCGAGCGTCCGGAACGCAGGTGCTTGAGCGAAGCCTTGAGGCTGCAAAAGATGATGAGCCGTTGCGGGCTTTGGTTGTCACTGCGAATGAACGCGAAGAGCTTTTGTTTGCGGCGCGGTGGATTCGGGTGTTTCTGGAGGAGCGGCGCGCGAAGATGCCCGGTGCACGCGTGGCGGTCTTGCTGCCGAATCTGTCGGAAGAGCGCGCAGAGTTGGAAGGCGTGCTGCGGGAGACGCTCGCGCCGGAACTGCAGTCGATTGATGAGGATGTTTCATCGACGCCGTGGGAGTTTTCAGGTGGGGTACCACTGTCGTCGCTGACGATGATCGCCGATGCGATGGAGCTGGCGCGCTGGGTGGAGAGGCCGTTGCCGTTGAAGCGGGTGAGTTTCCTGCTGCTATCGGCCTATGTGGGACACAATGGCGCACCAGGTGGAGACCGCGATGCGATTGCTCGCTTCGATGCGGGCAAGTTGAGGCGCTTGCTGCTGTTGCGTTCGGAGATCGAGATTGCGTCGGTGCTGGAGCTGGCGGATCAGGCAACGGCGGAGAGGGACGACGCGCCCACCGCGCTGGGGTGGCTGGCGAGGGTGCAGGAGTTCGCGCGGGGCGTGGGCGATCGAGGCAGACCGCGCAGCTTTGCAGAGTGGATGGAGTTTGTGCGAGGTTTGACGCAGGCGGCGAACTGGCCTGGAGACCGCGCACTGACGGCGTCGGAGTTCGAGGCGACGCACGCCTGGGAAAGCACACTCGACCTGGTGTCCACGCTGGATTTCAGCGGAAGGAGGGTGGCGTTTGCGACGGCGCTGCAGGCTTTGGAATTGCAGGCACAAACAACGATCTTCGCGACACCGGCAACGGGAGCTCCAGTGCAGGTGATGAGTCTTGCCGAGGCAGAGGGTTCGGACTTCGATGCGGTTATCTTTCTGCATGCCACGGATGCGAACTGGCCAGCGTCGGAGCGCGCGAATCCACTTCTTTCGTGGGGACTGCAGAGCGCTCTGGCTATGCCGGGGAGTAATCCACTGCAGGCTGCGTTGAGGAGCCGGAGATATACGGAGGACCTGCTGAGGCGGTCTGGAAGCGTGCTGTTTACGTGCTCTGCGGAAGATGAGAGTGGCAAGCTGCGACCTTCGCCACTGCTGGCAGAGATGGGAATCAAGCAGGTGGAGGCGGGCGGGCTTGTCGGACCTACGCTGCGTGCAGAGCCTGTCGCGGTGGAGAAGGTGATCGACGAAGATGAACTCACTGCGCTGCCGTCGCATGAGGTGGCCGGCGGAGCAAGGGTACTGAAGCTGCAAGCGGCATGCGGGTTTCTGGCGTTTGCGGAGTTGCGTCTGCGCGCAACTGAGCCGGAGTCCGGGGATATGGGACTGGATGCACGCGAGAGCGGAAGCATGCTTCATCGGACACTGCAATATTTCTGGAAGACGGTAGAGACGCAGGACGCGCTTCGATTGATGAGTTGGATGGAGAGAGAACGGATCCTGGAGAGAGCGCTGGATGAAGCGATGTCTCGAAGGTTGAAGGTGCGTGATGGATGGGACCGCGCGTACATGACGCTGCAGAAGGAACGGCTGCGCTCGCTGTTGCAGCAATGGCTGGAAGAGGAGCTGCGGCGAGGACCGTTCGCGGTGCTGGCCGTGGAGAAGGATGAGATCGTCACCGTGGGGCCGCTGACACTCAAGGTGCGGATGGATCGGATTGACAAGGTTGGGGAAGGGGTCTTCTTTGTCGACTACAAGACAGGCTTCGCAGCCGACCCGAAGCAGTGGAATGGAGATCGGCCCGACGAGCCGCAGCTGCCACTGTATACGCTGCTGCCAGAGACGAATGAGTTGAAGGGCGTGGCGTTTGCGAAGGTGCGTACCGGACGCGATATGAAGTGGTCTGGCTACCAGGGGGAGGAGGGGATTCTGCCGGCTTCAAGGTCCAAGGCAAACGTGAGGGACCTCGCGTGGCTGGTGGAGGAGTGGCGTGGAACGCTGACGCAGCTCGCCGTGGATTTTGCTGCGGGCAGGGCGGATGTTCGGCCGAAGAATTTTGAGGTGAACTGCACCCGCTGCGCTCAGCGGTTGTTGTGCCGGATCGAGCGCGCATCGTTGCAGAGCAACGTGGATGAGGATGCGATTGCGGGGGAGGACGTCGATGGCTGATGTACTTCGCTTCCCTACTGCTGCGGGACAACGCGCAACCTCGACGTCGACAACCGATGATGCGGCAGCGCGCGCGGAGGCTCTGGATACGCGGGCTTCGTGCATTGTGGAAGCTCCGGCGGGGTCGGGTAAGACAGGGTTGCTGGTGCAACGGTATCTGAAGCTGCTGGGAGACGAGACGGTCGAGCAGCCGGAAGAGGTGCTGGCGATTACGTTCACGAACAAGGCGACCGCGGAGTTGCGCGAACGGGTGTTGGAGCAGTTGCAGGCTGCACGTGGAGAGGTTCTTGCGGCCGACGCGAAGAGCTTCGAACGAGAGACGCGGGAGCTTGCTGGGGCGGCACTGGCACGAAGCTCGCAGCTTGGCTGGGGTGTGCTGGAACGCCCGCAGCGATTGAATATTCGCTCCATCGACTCGGTGTGTGCGGAGATTGCACATTCGTTGCCGCTGCTCTCGGGAGGGGGCGGACCGAGGCAGCCGGTGAACGATGCCGAGCCTCTGTATCGGCTGGCGGCGCGGCGCACGCTGCTGCAACTTGGCGGCACGGATGCGGCGTTGCATGAGGCGCTGCGTACGGTGATGCTGCATCGCGATGGAAGTCTGCAGGATTGCGAAACGCTGCTCGCGGGCATGTTGAATACGCGCGAGCAGTGGGGCGAGCTGGTGCCGTTGACTCGCGGCGCGTTCGATCAGGACGAACAGGATCACGAGGTACGACTGCGATTGGAGCGGTCACTTGAGAACATTGTGTGTGCGGGTTTATCCCGCGCGCTGCGCACGCTGCCTGCGGGAGTATTGGAAGAGTTGACAGCGCTGGCGGCGAGGTTGGGCGTTGCTCCAGGGTACAAGGAAAGTGCTTCGCCGATTGCTTGTTGTGTTGGGAAATTTGAGGCGCCGGAGGTTGTCGCCGAGCACCTTGAGCATTGGGTGGCGCTGATTGGGCTGGTGCTGAAGCCTGATGGGGAATGGCGCAAACGTCATTCACAAAGCGATATGAAGTTTGAGATTCCGAAGGCTGATGCTGCGCGGCTGAAACAGCTGGTTCAGGATATTCAGAGCGACGGGTTGGAGGATGCACTGGCGGGGGTACTGGCACTGCCGCCAGCGAAATACCCTGATGATCAGTGGGACGTCGCGAAGGCACTCTTCCATGTGCTGCGGCGGGCCCTTGCGGAGTTGCGGTTGTTGTTTGCAGAGCGAGGGGAGTGCGACTTCTCAGAGTTTGCGCTGGCTGCACGCGCTGCATTGCGTGCAGAGGAGGGGGCGAGCGATCTCGCGCTGTCGGCGGGTGGAACGCTGCGCCATCTGCTTGTCGATGAGATGCAGGACACGTCATCGGGCCAGTATGAATTGCTTGAACTGCTGACGCGGTCGTGGGATGGACATTCGCAGACTCTGTTTCTGGTGGGAGATCCGAAGCAGTCGATTTACCTGTTTCGGCAGGCGCGTGTGGAGCGTTTTCTGCGGACGATGAAGGAGCGGCGACTTGGCGAGATTGAGTTGAAGCCGCTGCAGTTGACTTCGAATTTCCGGTCTCAGGCGGAGCTTGTTACGGATTTCAATAGTGCGTTTGATTTGCTTTTTCCTCGGCCGGATGATGCGGCGCTGCTTGGAAATGAGGGGGTCGATGTCCCGTTTGTTGAAGCGAATGCGGTGCGGACGAAGACCGGCGATGAGGGAATTGTGTGGCATGCCGAGGTGATGGCCGCGGGAGATACACGCAGTGATCATGCGGCGGAAGAGGCGCGGTTGATGCGGGGTATCGTCGAAGAGCGGCTGGCAATGGAGCTGCCGGATGACCGCAGGGATCCGCTACACCCGAAGCCGTGGCGGATCGCGGTGCTGGGCCGCGCGCGGAGTCATCTTGCGGCGGTGATTGCGGAGTTCAAGCGCGACGAGGGTGCAGGGCCGGTTCGCTATCGGGCCATCGATCTTGACGCCCTGGATGAGTTGCATGAGGTGCTGGATGTGCTGGCACTGACGCGAGCGTTGCTGCATCCGGCGGATCGCGTTGCATGGCTGGCCGTACTCCATGCGCCTTGGTGCGGCCTGGGACTGGCGGATCTGCAGGCGCTCACCGGCGAAGGCGCGCAGGCCGATGCTGGAGCTACCGTTGCGCGTCTTGTAGTCGAGCGACGCGATGAATTGAGCGAGACGGGTAGGCAGCTACTGGATCGTGCGTGGCCGGTGCTGGAGACAGCGGTTGCTACATTGGGTCGAACGTCGCTGGCAACTCATGTAGAGCGTACGTGGCGGTCGCTGGGCGGCGATGCGGCGCTAACCGAGGAGGAGTCCGGCAACGTGCTGCGGTACCTGCAGGTGTTGCGCGAAGTTGAAGGCGAGGGTAATCGGGTTGACGTTACCGTGTTGTCTGCGCGACTAAAGATTTTGTATGCAGAGCCAGGCTCTGGTGCGATCGAGAAGGGCAGGTTGCCGGTAGAGTTGATGACCATTCATAAGGCGAAGGGGCTGGAGTGGGATGTGGTGCTGGTTCCAGGATTGGAACGCGGCGGAGGCAGGTCGGCGAACGTGCTGCTGAACTGGCTGGAGTTTGATGGAACAATCGGTGGGGATGGAGGGGATGGATCTGCGAGCGTGGTGCTGGCGCCGATCTGGGAGAAGGGTACGGATTCCGATAAGCTGAGCCGTTGGTTGACGGGGGTGAGGGCAAGACGCGAGGCGGCCGAGCGGAAGCGGGTGTTTTATGTTGCGACGACGCGAGCGCGTGAAGAACTGCACCTCTTCGGTGCGGTTGCGCTCACGGTGAAGGGAGAGCTTGCACGACCGCGATACGATAGCCTGCTTGGCGCTTGCTGGCCGGCGGCGCACATGCATTTTGAAGATCATATGGCACGAGCTTCGGCGGAGGAGGAGCAAATTATTCGTTCGGTGCGCGAGGACGCAACCGGGTACGAAGAGTTGGCGCTGGCGGCTTCAAGCGAAGGCACCAGCACTTCGGAGGCGATGCCCGCGATGATTCAACGGCTGCCCCTGGGCTACATGCCGAAGGAGCGGTTCAGGAGTGCTGTGGATCAACGATTGGACTATCCCGTTGCGTCGGCGCTGCGGCAGACTGCGGTGTTTGAGCGGCCGGAAGGGTCGTTCGCAGTGCGCGCGTTCGGAAATGTGGTGCATCGTTATCTGCAGATGCTGGCGGTGCGCTTGGAGAGGGGTGGGACGTGTGAGGATTTGATCTCGGAGCTGCCAACGTGGGAGGCGCGACTCATCGCGAGCCTGCGGGGAGAGGGGCTACCGCCGGCGCTGGTGGC
>DATCDL010000199.1:0-8029 GCA_036510715.1 Acidobacteriaceae bacterium | reverse complement strand
GGGCGGGCTTCAGCGCCTCTTTCATGGGGTTGGTCCGCGCGGGTAGAATGCCGAATTTAGTGGAAATTACGACGGAATCCCTGCGGTTCTGCAAGAATTCCCCGAGCAGGCCCTCGGATTCACCGTAGCCGTAGGAGCGTGCGGTGTCGAAAAAAGAGATGCCGGCGTCATAGGCCGCACCCAGGGCAGCGAGCGACGCTTTGCGCCCCACGCGGCCCAGAACGGCGGAACAGCCAAAGCCAAGCACTGACGAGCTGATTCCAGCGTCGCCCAGGGTCACGCTTCGCATAAGTACGCATCTTGCATGTCGGGCAGTAACCTGACAGAATCGATTGTCCATCTCAGCAGAGACATTGGTGGCTCCTCCGGGTCATTTTGGTTTACCACACAGACGTGCAGCCCCTCTTTCATAGGTATGGGACGGTCTCGACCGAACGATGCTGAAGAGGTAAAACAGTAGAGAGACATTCAGACATGATTCAGCAGAAAATTCGCAAGGCCGTCATTCCAGCAGCAGGCTTCGGCACCAGATTTCTTCCCGCAACAAAGGCTACTCCAAAGGAGATGCTTCCGCTCGTCGACAAGCCCCTGATTCAGTATGGCGTCGAGGAGGCGGTTGCCGCTGGTTGCACGGACATTATCATCGTCACCGGACGTGGCAAGACGACGATGGAGGACCATTTTGACCGGTCGCCAGAGTTGGAAGCCGCATTAAGTTCCCGCGGCAAGACTGAGCTGTTGAGGATTGCGCTCTCAGTCACCAAGCTTGCACGCATCAGTTATGTGCGGCAGCCGGAGGCGCTCGGCCTGGGCCACGCTGTCCTGATGGCCAAGGAACTTGTGGGCAATGAGCCGTTCGCCGTGATCCTGCCCGACGACATCGTCGATGGCGAGGTGGCTTGCCTGAAGCAGATGGTCGAGGCCTTCGACCAGACCCAATCGACGATTCTCGGCTCGGAGGTCGTGGAAGGTGACGCGATCTCCATGTATGGCTGCCTGGATTGCGTGCCTGATCCGGACAATCCCCGCTTGCTCGACATCAATAACCTCGTCGAGAAGCCGAAGCCACAGGATGCTCCCAGCCAGAATGCCATCATTGGCCGCTACATTCTGACTCCTCGCATCTTCGAGTTGCTTGAGCAGGTGAAGCCAGGCTCGGGCGGTGAGATCCAGCTCACCGACGCGATCAAGGCGCTGCTGCAATTTGAGAAGGTCTATGGCTTTCACTACATCGGTAAGCGTTACGACGCTGGCGATAAATTGGGCTTCCTGAAGGCGACCGTCGAGCTGGCCATCAAACACAAGGACGTCGGTCCGGCCTTTCGTGATTGGCTACAGAAACAGAGTTTCTAGATTTCGTTCATCCGCCGCTTTCCTTGCGAGCTCATCGTGGGCCGCAGCGATATGCTGAAGTGTGTCGAAGCACTTCGGGATTTGCTGCGTCCCCGGACCGTGCAAGTCAAAGCAATCGATGAAAACGGCGATATCATCGGTATGCCCTAAGACAGGCAGCCGCGGCTGCCGTCTAATAGGAGGATGAACGTGAATCGTTCCATTGAGTCTCGCCTCTCCTGTAGTCGCTGGATGCATCTCCGCGGCGCATGCGTATTGGGCCTGCTGCTTCCGCTGCTATGCGGCCAATACGCGAACGCGCAGGGCCGGCACCCAGCGGATTCGTCCACGTCCGAACAATCGGGCACAGCGCCGAGAACCCGGTTGATCCTCAAGGACGGCAGCTATCAGCTGGTGCTTGGCTACAAGGTGATTGGCAACGTGGTCCGGTATCGCAGTGCCGAACGGAACGGCGAGACCGAGGACGTCCCTCTGTCGCTGGTCGATTTGCCCGCCACGGAGCGCTGGCAGAGTGACCATGCCAAAGTTCAATCCAATGCTCGGCCGGTCCTGACTCCTGAACTGGAAAGGGAAGAGGCCGCTCGCCGCGCCCTTACGCCAGAGGTCGCGCCCGACCTTCACCTGCCCGAGGAAGACAGCGTGCTGGCTCTCGATACGTACCGCGGCACACCGGAGCTTGTGCCCGTCCCCCAGGAAGGCAGCGACCTGAACAAGGAGACCGCCCACGCCGCTCTGAAGTCGATGATCGATCCAGCATCCGTTGCGCATCGAATTCTCAGCATCCCGGGCAGCGCCTCGGACATTCAACTGCATGTCAATGGCCCTGTCTTTTACGTTCGCATCGGCGATAACGATGACGATGAGGATACCGGCGGCGCTCTTACAGTCGATACGGACGGAGCAGCAGGCCGCGCTACTCCATCCGGCGGCGAGGCGAAGAGCAGGTATGTGATCGGGCGTTTGGATGTGCGAGCCGACCAGCGCATCGTGAGCAGCTTTCGCCTCGGCCAACTGGGTACCGGCAGCGTGCAGCCCGACGTCATTGAGATGACTCAGGACATCCTGCCCGGCGGGGTCTGGATGAAGCTGACACCGGATCAGTCGCTTCAGGCGGGCGAGTATGCCCTGATCGAGGTCCTCTCCAACCGTGAGGTCAACCTGAATGTGTGGGACTTCGGCGTCCATGCCAACGCCAAAGAGAACGTTGAGGCCGTCCACCCCGAAGCGGAAAAGCCGGCGACGCTGGAGCGCCGTGGGCCAGTGTAAGCCTACTTCCTACTCTTCCACCGGCACATCGTGGAGCGAAGGGAGCTTCGACTTGGTGATCAGACCGCACATCGCTGCCGCGATCAGCGTCAGGCCCGCGACCGTGTACAGTCCACCGGAAAAGCCGTGCGTGAGGTCCTTCATCCGCCCAGTCAGATAGGGTCCGAAAAACCCTCCAGCTCCCGAAATCATCATGATGATTGCCACGCCACCGGCTGCAGCCTGTCCGCCGAGAATGCGCGTAGGCAGCGACCAGAACGGCCCCATGATGCTCCAATATCCCATCGCGGCAAGCGTGAATCACATCAGCTCGGCGCCGAACGAGTGTGCTGCTCCCGCCCATCCAAACCCAATCGCACTCAGCACCAGGCAGCCGGCGATGTGCCACCGCCGCTCTCCGGTATGGTCGCTGCTATAACCGATCACCACGGTAAAAATCGCCGCCGCAAGATACGGGATCGTCGAATACTTGCCGATGTAGCTGGCATCCGCCGCCGTGAGGATGCTGCCCGCCGCGCTCGCCCCATGAAGGAATGTATTCAGGATCAGCGGCATCCACAGATTCACCGTATACACGCCGACCTGGTCGAAGAAACAGATGCTCGCCAGCAGCCACACCATGGGCGATTTGAATGCGTCCATCAGCAGGTGTTTCTCTGTCGCGCCGCCTTCTTTGCGGTCGCGCTCCAGTTCCTCATCGAGCCACGCTTTTTCGTTGACACTCAACCAGTGCGCGTCATCGGGCTTGTCCTTCAATAGGCGCAGAACGCTGAAGCCCATCACGAAACTTGGAATACCCTCCACCAGAAATAGCCACTGCCACCCATGCAGGTGCCCAAAGCCCTCAAGCTGCAGCAGCGCGCCGGAGAGGGGCGCACCCACCACCCCGGCGAGCGAGGTAGCGGTCATGAATTTGGCGATCGCGCGGGCCCTCTCCTGCGAAGGAAACCAGTAGGTTAAATACAGAATCATGCCAGGAAAGAAGCCCGCCTCGCATACCCCGAGCAGGAATCGCAAAATATAAAACGAAATCTCCCCTCGCGCAAACATCATGCAGGTGGCAATAATGCCCCAGCTGATCATGATGCGAGCGATCCACTTCCGCGGCCCCACCTTGACCAGCATCAGGTTGCTGGGCAGATCAAACAGCGCCGAACCCAGAAAGAAGATTCCCGCGCCAGTGCCATAGACCGTGTTGCTCAAATGCAGGTCATGCTTCATCTGCAACGCGGCAAAGCCCACATTGACGCGGTCCAGATACGCCAGGATGTACAGCAGAAACATGTACGGAATCAGCCGCCATGCAATCTTGCTGAAGATCTTTTTTCTGTCGACGTTGAGAGGGGATTCGGTGACGGGCACACTCCCACTCTAGAGCATTTCCCCTACGACCGTGGGTGGGACGAATCATGCGTGTGTCGTTTTTCCTGGGGAGAAATGACGTATGAAGTCGAGGCTTCGAACTACACCTATAGGGAAGCTGCTCTAACCGCTCAGCCGTGGCGAGAGGTACTGGGCGCCGGGTGAATCGCAGGAGAGTTGCTGTTGGCCACGACCAATTGATTGCGACCGCCATCCTTTGCCGCATACATCATCGTGTCGGAAGCGCGAATCAGATCATGCAGCGAAGCTCCGTCCTGCGGAAAGGTCGCAAGTCCGAGACTGGCGGTCAACGACAGCGACAGCCCTTCGCTCTCGAGGAAACCGGACTGCGCGATCCGCTCGAGTACGCGCCGCGAGAGGTCCGCCGCCGCCGACTTGTCGAGCCCTCGCAGTAACGCTACAAACTCATCGCCGCCATACCGAAACGCCGCGTGATCCGGCCCCAGCGTGCGCTTCAATACATTTCCAACCTCGGCCAGCAATCGTGAGCCGACCAGGTGGCCATGTCGATCATTGACGCTCTTGAAGCGGTCGAGATCCAGAAACAGCAGGCTGAAGTGCGGCTGCACGATCGTGACCACGCGCGATGCGGTCGCCGCAATGTGCTGCACAATCTCCTGCTCCAGCAGCGTGTAAAGATGCCGCGCATTGAACAGCCCGGTGCAGTCGTCCGTGATGCTGAGGTGCTGAATCAACTTGACGTGGCGCGAATTTTCGAGCGCGATCGCCGCATAGTCGCAGAGCACTCTCAGCAGCGCAATCGACGACTCGGGCAGCAGGTCGAGCTCGCTGTTATTGAGCTGCAGAATGCCGAGCGTGCGATCGCCGTGGCGGATCGGAAGGCATGCGATGGAGCGCAGATTCAGCTCAGGATGGGCCTGCGCATAGCGCGACCAATCCGGGTCGGCGCTGATGTCCGGGACGACCAGCGGAATCCCGGTAGCCGCAACATACCCTGCAATGCCCTCGCCAGGGCCGATCCGCAGATCGCGCAGCAGCGTCTCGTCCAGCCCCGCAGAAAGCGCGTAATACAGCTCCGAGGTCTCTTCGTCGAACATCAGCAAGGACCAGTGCTCCGGCCCGAAAAACTCCTCCATCTTCGCCATGATGGAGCGCAGCAGCGAGTCCAATTCAAGGTTCGAGGTCAGCGCCCGCGCTACCTCGTGGAATACGCGCAGCGTGTCCATCTGGCGCGAATCCATCGAGGTCAGCTGGCGGCGATCGTTCTTTCGACGGTCCCTCATGATGTGCGGCTGTGTCGCCGCGTATCCCTTCCGATCACGTCTAGTTCAGCTTTAATGGCTGCCATCGAGTTGCCGGTGCGACTCCGAATGATCCGGACGGTTGCGATAGCATACCGCATAATGTGTTTCATTTCTGTGCCTTATGGGGCGCAGCCCCTGTCCGTACAGTCGCCCGGAACGCAGCAACGGAAACGATCTCAGCCGCCGATGTGGACCATGCTCCGGGAAGGTTTCAGGAAGCCAGGCTCGCCGATATGATGACGCGCTTCCTTGCCCTGGACGGTTTGCCGGATCCAGCTACTCATTTCATCGTCCGTTGCGCCCCGATACATGAGCCCGATCAGGTCGTGATCCGACTGCGAAAAGAGACACGTCCGCAGTTTCCCATCCGACGTCAGCCGGACCCTGCTGCAGTGGCCGCAAAATGGCTCGGAGACCGGTGCGATGATGCCAATCTCGCCCAACCCATCATCAAACGTGAAACGTCGCGCCGTCTCCGAAAGATGATTCGGCGCCAGCGCCACCAGCGGCCGCACCTTATTCAGCCGCTCGACGATCTCCTTCATCGGAACGACCGTCTCCGGAGACCAGGTGCGGTCTTCTTCCAGCGGCATGAACTCGATGAACCGCACGATCACCTGCTCCCGCCGTGAAAACTCCGCGAACTCCTCGATCTGGGTGTCGTTGAAGCCGCGCAGCAGGACGCAGTTGATCTTGACCGGCCCAAGCCCGGCGTCCTGTGCCGCACGGATGCCGTCGCGCACCTTCTGGAACCCACCGGGAACCCGCGTAATCCGTGTAAATGTCTCTGGGTCGACAGCGTCCATGCTGATCGTGATCCGCGAAAGCCCAGCCTCCTTCAGCGGTTTTGCCAGCGGAGCCAGCAGGTGCCCATTCGTCGTAATCGCGATGTCCAGCGGCTCGCTCGAAAACGCCGGCCGCAGCTTTGCGGTCTCCCTCACCAGGTCGAGCAGCCCGTTCCGCAGCAGCGGCTCTCCCCCCGTCAGCCGAACCTTCTCGATCCCGAGTGAGACGAACACCCGCAGGATCCTCGCATAATCCGCAATCGGCAGCTCGGAGAACTGCGCCCCATCATTCCCCGTGCGGCAGTAGACGCACTTGTAGTTGCAACGGTCTGTGACCGAAAGCCGCAGATCCGTCAGCGCACGCTTGTGTCCATCGCGCAGACGCAACTCTCCTGCCAGGTCGCCGTCCGGCGATTCTTGCAGCTTTGCGGTCTCGAGGAGTGGGAGCAACGAAGAGGCCATACCCAACAATACAACCGTTGGAGGCATTCGGGGATGTTTTGAGTTGATGTCAGTTTCGCGAGCTAAATACCCACGCCAAACTCAACATCCTGCGCCTGATCGCCGGAGTGGGCGTAAAAGTCGTAGGGCGTGCGGCGATTGAACTTGTAGCGCTGACGAATTTCGCGCCCAATCACAACCCCCAGAGCCAGCACCGTGATCCCCGCCGATACCAGGCCCACATTACGCAGCAGGGTGCTTCCGTCGCGGGTGGCGCTACCGACAGAATCTTCGATCTGTTCGCCGAGTTTGCGGAGCGAGCGAGAGAACCTCATGGCTTGCATCATAACGCAGTCGGATAAAGTTTGTGTATACCGCGCATCGATCTGTCCATTAACGGAGAGTGTTCCAGCCCCATCCGGCCTGCCCGCCCGGCAGACGCTCCTCAGGCCTTTGCAGCGGCGGCCGGAGCCGCTGCGGGTGCGGCTGCTGGGGGAGTTACCAGCTTTGCACTGTCCCCTGAACTTCCACTGTCGGCTGATCCCGAAGTGCTTGATCCGGAATCCGAGGAACCGGAATCCGAGGAACCGGTGCCCGAGGAACCGGAATCCGACGAGCCTGCGGGCGCGGACGAGTCCCCATTCCCACCCCCGGAGCCCTGCTTCACCGACGAGTACCCATCCTTGTACCAACCGCCTCCCTTGAACGAAATAGCCGCCGCCGTGATCGTCCTCTCCAGGTTTCCGCCACAGTGCGGGCAGACAGTCAAATCAGCGTCAGAATACTTCTGGATCTTCTCGATACGGCGATGGCAGGCAGTGCATTCGTACTCGTAAAGCGGCATAACGAATCCTTTGAGGTGTGCTGAACAGCGAAATCAGCCTTTACCCAGAATACAGACACCATCCCCCGCGTGGCGAATACGCCTGATCCTACGCAATCCCAGAACTACGCCGGCGCAAGTCCCGATCTCCCAATTCCACCCGAACGAGGGTCGTCCAAGCAGGCTCGAAACGAACAATAGAAATTGGAATTTTCTAATGACGCAGTCAGCTAACCACACTGTCTGTTGTCGTTATCGAAAGCCCCGGCTGGAATCCAGTTCATAGCGATCGCATAATTAGAAAACGCTAATGTTTATGGCCTATTTCGTTACACTACTTCTCAGCAGATTAGAGTTACCCAAGATTAGAAGTGCATCTCTAGAATTTTCTAAGTTACCTAGCTAAGAACCTGTGGAGTTACACAGCTTCAAGGAAAATTCTATGAGCCCGCATTCCTCGATTGCACGCTTCTCTCGCCGCCAGATTCTCCAGGGTTTCGCCGCTGTGGCTGCCAGTTCGGTCCTCTCCGGCTGCGGCGCCGCCAGCTTCAGCGCGATCACCTCCTCGACCAGCAAGCTGCCTGTGCCGTCGCAGCCATCCTCGGTCCCGCCTGCCCCCACGCCGCAGCCGCTGCCGATCGGATCCATCACAGCCGCTTCGCTTACCGTTGCTGCGAATGCCGTGGGCGCGCTCGGCGAGAGCTTCGTAGGCC
>DATCDL010000198.1:0-2511 GCA_036510715.1 Acidobacteriaceae bacterium | reverse complement strand
GACTTTCAACCGCTGTTTGCAGCCAATATAGCGTTCCGTAGTTTGCACTGGACCCTATTCGGGACCCTATTCGGGGACGGACGGAAATTACCCAAATGGATGTTGACTCTGTAACATCGACCGTTGCCGTGCGATGAAGGGAAGATAGCCTCGTTGCGAAATTTCTCAGCGGTGTCTTTTAGGGCGCGTTTGGATTAGGGTATTTTCCGTCCGGAACGTGTGAAAAAATCGTTCTCGACTTGATCGGAACGGCGTCGGATTTAGTTTTCATTCTAGTTTTCCAGGAAGGGCGCCGGCGCTTGTATAGAGCGTATGGGACCTCCAGGGGCCGAGAGCGATCGTTTACTCATCTCAGGGCGATGAAGAGTTGATCTTTACGCGGCTAGGCTGCCAGAGTCGCCATGGCATCGAGCTTACGGCGTATGCTGAACCACCGGATGATGTTGTAACTAAGGCAGGCCCAGATAGCCTCCATGGAAGCCTTCTCGCGTCCTCGGCATCGAAATTGCCGAAGCCCACATCGTTCTTTGATCCAAGCATGTGGGAACTCAGCTATTTGCGACCGTCTACTGTAAATTTGCTTGGCCGCTTCCGTCTCCATCTTAGTTTTGAAGGCAGTGGTAGCAGTGGGCTCCTCGGAGCGGGTAACCGATCGTCTCCAGCCTGGCTTCTGCTTCTTTGGACCGCACTGATCGCGGAAGGTGCAGGAACGACAAGCCGCCTTCGGTGCTTTGTATACATGCGTGCGCACACCATTCTCCTGCTTTTTTATCAGGTGCAGTGTGAGTCGCTTTCCAGCAGGACAGGTGTAAACATTATGCTCGGCATCGTAGGGAAATGCTTGACTGATAAAATCCCCGCTGCGTCCGTGCGCATCGTGTTCGCCCGGTTTCCAAGTGTCTTGCCATGAACCATAAAAGTCGACGCCAGAGGCTGCTGCGGCCTGCACGGACGTATGGTTGGTATAGTCACCGTCGGCTACCAGCTGTTTCGGTAGCATCCCTAGTCTCGCATTACAACGCTCCAGAGCTGGTTTCACCTGGCGGTAGTCGATAGCGTCGGTGGTGGCTTCTACATTAACCACCAGCCCGTGGGTAGTATCCGTAAGTAGCTGCACATTGTAACTAGGCACCGTGCCGCCCTCGCCGTTTCTCATCACATGCGCCTCCGGGTCTGTGCCAGAAGCGCGAGCTGTATATTTGTCGCGGTCGTGTTTCTTCGCCTGCTGCAGACGCTCCACCTCGCGAAAGGCCGCCTCCAGACGGCTCACCCGTTGCCTTGCTGCCCTGCGTTTGGCAGCGACTCGGCGCTTGGCCGTCTTCTTTTCCTCTGCGGCCTGTTCGGTCATCTTCTCCACCTGCTCTCGCGCAAGAGCTAAATGCGCTTCGAGCTTGTCCTTGCGTCGAAACGTGTTACCGCTCGCGTTGGCCTTGATTTTGGTGCCATCCAACGTCAGCCGCTGCATGGTAATGAGCCCTTCGGCGCTCAGCATGCCCACTACCTGGACAAACAGATTGTCGAGTGCTTCCTTCTGCTCAGACCGAAACCCTGACAACGTCCGATGACTAATCGGCTGCAATCCGCAAAGCCACTGGAAGCCTGGCTCAAACCCACACCGGCGGGCAACTTCACGGGCCGAGCTAACCCCTTGGCTATAGGCGTACAGCCATAAGCTGATTAATAATTGTGGCGCTGTATGGTCACGGCCGGCATGCCCTTCTACAGCAGCAATCTGGGCGTGATATCGACTCAGATCCAATCGTCCTGTCAGCTGCCAGATCGCGCGGGCGCTGTGATCCTCGTCAATGAGCTTCTCGACATCGATAGAATGCAAAAGCATTTGGGAACGATCAATCGATGCCAGGCGAGCAGAAGGCGGCGGAATGTTCACGCTTGCAGTCTAGCTATTTCAGCGCGTCCGCAACAGTTCCATAGTGGATGCTTTTGCCAATTTCTTCACAGCTTCCAGACGGAGTAACCCCCGTAGCGAGGACTGGAAGGAGGACTGGAAGGGACAGACGGAGTAACCCCCGTAGCGAGCGTTTGACGGGAATGAGGGACGGGAATGAGGGATAGCCTGATCCGCGAGAATTATTCGCGCTGTGGAGGAAAATTGCGCAGATCAGGCCGTCCCCCGTTCTTCCCCCCGTTCTTCCCTGATAATTGTGTTCGTCTGTCTTGAATCCCCTACTTTCACGGAACTCTTTGGACGGCATTTCGTAAAGTGTCAGGTTCGTCTGTCCACGAAACTTCGGATTTTGTTTTCGTTCGCTGGGTTTTCGTTGGCTGCGCTGGTCTAGAAGACTTCGATCGTGGCTCTATGACCCGGCGCAGTGGCGATGCCACGGTCCCGCGTGATCAAGGGAGCCTTGAGTTCTTCGGCAAGGGCGACGTAGGCGGCATCGTATGCACTTAGATTCTCTCTGAGTTGCCAGATCCGGTTCAGCAGCAATACAGGGGCGTACCGGGTGACCCGAACCGCGATCAGATCTTCCATTGCCTCCTCGGCCC
>DATCDL010000197.1:0-18931 GCA_036510715.1 Acidobacteriaceae bacterium | reverse complement strand
CTACCAGGTGAAATGTAGTCTTGCCAAGGTCAATCCCTACCGAACGAATCTGCATCTCGATGATCCTCCTTGAACCTGCCTACAAGATCCTCCACTCTACTGTGAAGTTCAAGCGGCGGACCATCTCAGTAACACCGTTTTGCGGGAACCTGGTTCTTGGGGCCAAGCGACCGGGTGCAGTCGGGAACGCCTCAATCACTCAGTCATCGCTTCCGCTACCTCATTTGCCGAGGGCCACCATTTGGAAAGCCGTGACCTGTCTGCGAACATACCTGCCTCGTGACGTACTCGCACTGATTGTCAGTCTGACGGTGGCAGCTAGATGCGCAGCACGCCAAGTGCAAGAGGTTGGAATATAGCCAGAATCCGACGGATCGTATGCAGAAATCTCGTCATTCACCGTTTGTCCCGGGGCCAGCCTGATCCAGTGGTTGTCGAACGGTACGTCTCGACACGGACCGACGGAGAAATACCCGGCTTGTGGAGGTCTAGAACTGCTAAGCGAGCGACCTTTGGGTAGCAGATTTGTCTTCCCATCAGACCATTGGTCAACGTCCAACGTGAGCAAACGCGGTCGATAATGCCAATGGGGCCAAGCAGGCGATTGAGCCAGATAGAGGGCGTGGTGTGACGTGTTCTCGACTGAAATCTCCAGAACGTCCTCATGCGCTTCATGGCGAATGGCCGTCACCTTCACGCCGAGGTCATGGGACGGAGTAGCATTCTCTTGCGCACAGACACGGTTAGCGAGAATTGACGAAGTCGCTAAAACCACCAACCAGTAGAAGATTGCTCTCATGACGTGTTCGTGTAGACACCGAGCTGCCCAGATTAGTTCCCTGCGCCTAGATGCTGCAAGCTCCGGTAAAGTCGGCTTTTGAGCAACTTCGAATTCCGCTAGTCGCCGGCTGGCGGGATTTGGGCGAAATGGGTGGCGGGATAACTGTGCAGTGCCTGGTCGCCGGTCGCGGCATAACGTTGCAGCAGGTAGCGGCATAACAGTGCAGCCAGCACTGCATGCGGCTCACAGTAGACGCCATCCTTAACAGCTAGGTTTGGGCAATCTTTCTTGAAGCAGTTCCGATCTATAGATCGGTTCCTCCAATCAGGTGTGAGCGCCCGCAATGATAGCCCGGCAAACCGCCGACAGAAGAACGGCGATGAGCAAAATGCCGGTGGCGAGCAGTATTTGAGCCACTTGAAGTTTGAGAGGCTGTCTGATTTCAGTACTGCAGCTGGAAACACCCCAGCGACAGTACCGGTTTGCTCGCTCTTGTCATCCAAGCGGATCGCGGCTTCGCTTTCACCGGCCTTCAAACTCATGCACCACCCACGAGGATGTCCTTGACAGCTCTCATTGCGAAACGGCACACTGGTGTCGTCTCCAAAGTGGTCAGACCAGTGCGTGCTCACTTCGGTAAAAGGAGCGGCGCACAGCAGCTGGTGGCCTTGGAAGTACAACTTCTTGCAAGTGAGGAAATCCTTTGACCCGCCAGAGCCGTTTGCCCCTATCCCTACTCGTTGGTCTGACCCTGCCCGTGCTTCTCGCAGCCGCACCCGTCAGCGCACTCGCCGCCACCACCTGCAATGTTCGCACCTATGGTGCCAAGGCCGACGGTGTCACCAAGGACACGCACGCCATTCAGGCAGCAATCGACGCCTGCGAAGCCAAGGGCGGTGGCACGGTGCTGCTCACGGCCGGAACCTATCTCAGCGCCCCCATCGTGCTCAAGAGCAACATCAACCTGCATCTCGACAAGGGTGCCACCCTCCTCGGCTCCCCCGATCACGCTGACTATCCTGCCATCACCGAATTCCGCGCCCCCGGCAACCAGGCCCTCGTCAGCGCCACCGACGCAACCAATCTCTCCGTCACCGGCGACGGCGTCATCGACGGGAACGGCGAGAGCTGGTGGCAGGAGGCCCGCAGCGTCAAGGATCATGGCGTCATGGGATCGGAACACACGCGCCCCCGCCTCGTCGTCTTCGACCATTGCAAGCACATCCTCATGGACGGAGTCACCGTCCAGAACTCCCCCATGTGGCAGATCGTCCCCTACTACTCGGACGACATCACGGTCCACAACGTCAAGGTCCTTGCGCCGCAACATTCGCCCAATACGGATGGTTTCGATCCCTTCTCCTCGTCGAACATCCACATCGATCACCTCTACGCCGACGTTGGCGACGATGACATCGCGATCAAGTCCGGCGCCGCCAACTCTCCCGGCCCCGATGCACCCAGCCGCGACATCACCATCTCCGATTGCACCTTCCTGCATGGCCACGGCGTCTCCATCGGCAGCGAAATCGCCGGCGGGGCGCAGAACATCCTCGTCCAGCGCATTCATTTCACCGGCACCGACAATGGCATTCGGGTCAAAGCCAACCGCGACCGCGGTGCCGATGTCAGCCACATCACCTTCCGCGACATCGAGATGAAGGACGTCAAAAACGCTCTCATCATCAGCGAGTACTACCCCAAGATCCTCCCCGCAGGCGAAGTGGCCTCGGCCCCCGTCACCCGCCTCACCCCCCACTTCCACGACATCACGATTGAGAATGTGACGGCCACCGGCAGCAAGTCCGCCGGAGCCATCGTCGGCCTCCCCGAAGCCCCCGTCACCGGCGTCATCCTGCGCCACGTCCACATCGGCGCCGAGCACGGCATGACCATCGGCTACGCGGATGTCACGGGCGAGGACTTCACCGTGAAGGCCGCCGAGGGAGAAGCCATCACCAAGGGTGCCGGAGTCAAGCTCACACTGCGCTAGCAACCCACCTGACCACCCTGGGTTCCACCTCGGGGCGGCTGGTAAATCTCCAATTTCTCCCCGCCTCTCGAAAGTTTGCTTAAGCAGTCGATTTACAGCTTGTAGAGGTGCTTAAGCAGCACAAAAACACCCGCTTTTGGGTTCCTCAAACGAAAGAGTGCAGGTCTCAGCCTCGAGATCTGCACTATTTTTCGCTCTAAAATGATGGTTTTCGCCTGTGTCTTCCTGCTTACAGACGGTACGCCTTTTTGACCAGTCCGTAGGCCAGATCGTGGGCTAATTCCATCGCCTCATCCTCTTCTAACCTATGGTCGCTGACCAACTTAGCCAGAAAGGCACAATCCACGCGCCGCGCCATATCATGCCGCGCAGGAATGGACAAAAACGCCCGTGTGTCGTCATTAAACCCAACCGTATTGTAGAAGCCAGCCGTCTCCGTCACCCGCTCCCGAAACCGCATCATCCCCTCAGGACTGTCATGAAACCACCAAGGCGGCCCCAACCTCAAACAAGGATAATGTCCCGCAAGTGGCGCCAATTCACGACTATACGTCGATTCGTCCAGCGTAAAAAGGATGATAGTCAGGCCGGTTTCGTTCCCAAACTGATCGAGCAAAGGCCGTAAAGCATCCACATAATTGGTGGCGCGAGGAATATCCGCACCCGTATCCCGCCCATAACGCTCGAAAATCGCGTGGTTGTGATTGCGCACGCTGCCCGGATGGATCTGCATCACCAGCCCATCCTCGATGCTCATCCGTGCCATCTCCGTGAGCATCTGCGCTCGAAATAGCTCATTCTGTGCGGGTTCCGTGTTGCCTGCGATAACTCGCTGGAATAGTTTTGCGGCTTCAGCAGGGGACAGATTCGCGGTTTGAGCAGTCGGATGCCCATGGTCTGTCGCCGTGCAGCCAAGCTCCTTGAATCGCAACCGAGTCGCGCGTAAAGCCTTCAAATAGCCACGCCAGGTCGAACAGTCTTCGCCCGTCTGTTCGCCCAGTTTGGCAATATTCCCGGCAAATCCGTTGAAATCTGGATCAACCACTGAATCAGGCCGGAACGTAGGCACAATCCTTGCCTTCCAGTTCGAATCCCGAATCGCGCGATGATCGGCAAGTGAGTCGAGCGCTGAATCCGTAGTCGCAAGTACCTCTAGATTGAAGCGTTTATAGAGTGCACGAGGCAGAAACCCTGGTGTCCGCAGCTTCTCAGAAATGACATCGAAATAGTGGTCAGCATTCTTATCCGAAAGGCGCTCTTCCAGGCCAAAAAGTTCCTGGAAGGCAAAATCCAGCCACATACGTGTCGGAGTACCGCGAAACAGGTAGTAGTGACGCGCAAAGATACCCCACACCTTGCGCGGGTCTTTCAGCTCTGCCTGCCCGATTTCGAGGTCTTCGAGGGAGACGCCCTGACTGTAGAGCATGCGATAGACGTAGTGGTCAGGCTGGACAAAGAGCTTAGCCGGGTCCGGAAATGGCTCATTTGTAGCAAACCAAGACGCTTGCGTATGCCCGTGTGGGCTGATGATTGGAAGTGATCGCACCTGCGCATAGAGGGCCTTTGCAATCTTTCGTGTGTCTGGATCTGCCGGAAAAAGACGATTTTCATGGATCAGCATGACGTGGGCTCTACACTTTCGATGCGTGGAGATGTGGTCTGACCACTGTTGGATCAGGCCATAAGTATACACATGAAACTATAGACGTTGGACTGAACAACGAAGACGCGGACCGATGATCCGCGGCCCCGCGAATTTCGGGTAGTGAAGAAGGGTTAGTGGGGCTTGATGGGGGCGTGAGCCCGGGAGCGTGCAAGCTTCATTGCCTCGCCGGGGGCGTTCATGATCCCAGCGGTAGGTTTCAGGCCCAGTTTGGGTTCCATGGTCCGCTCTGGATCGTATCGATATATCTGGTGCAACGACGAGATATAGATTGACGGAGGCACAATGAGAACCGCATGATCATACCAAGACACCGAGTGGACACGTTATCGGGAGGTATTTCCAATGGCATTGAAAGGTAATGCAGCCGGCACGAACGGACGGAAGTCACCTTGGACTGTATATATTCAGTTTGTGTTTGTCGTTATGTTGACAGTCATGTTTTTTCTTCTGGCGCTGAGCATGAATCGGCATCACTTCTTCGACGGCGTCCAGAACACCCAAATTCACGCCAGTCGCCAGTAGTCTTTGTGTGAACCCATGGTCAGGCCGTCCTGAACGCGGTTGAACATGGGACAATCTCAACATGATTGCTGCTAGTGAATTGCGGGAGATCCCCATCTTTGCGTGCCTTGATGAGCCGGAACGCCAGCGGTTGGCGGAGCGGGCAGCGGATGTGCGGCTGGAACCCGGAGAGTGGTTGATTCGCGAAGGCGAATTGTCCTACTTCTTCGTCCTGATCGAGGGCCGACTTCAGTTGCTCAAGGATGTTCTGGGTGCGTCAAAAGACCTTCACGAATATAAGGTGGGAGATTTTTTCGGAGAGGTTCCGATCTTGTTGGGGGCGCCTGCCTTTGCGTCGATCCGGGCGAACTCCAGAGCTCGGGTGGCGCGGTTCGATGCACAGGAGGTCTTCGAGCTGATCCAAACGTCTGCGGCGTGCAGTGCCTTGATTTTACAGACGATGACCGATCGGATGATGTCGGTAACGAAGTTTGCCAAGGAGATACCGGGGTCTCGGGTGCTGCTGGTCGGCACACAATATGACAATGACTGCCGCGATATTCGCCTGTTCCTCTCGGCCAACCGGATTCCCTATGAGTGGGTGGATGCGGAGCGCGAGCCAGGGCGAATTCCACCATGCATGGCGGGCGTTTATGCGGGGCCGTCGGTGATCATCGACCGTAATTACTGTGTTGACGAGCCCACGGTCCGAAATGTGGCACAGGCGTTGGGGATTCGGACAACTCCCCGGTACGAAGACTATGACGTTGTGATTGCGGGAGGCGGGCCTGCAGGTCTGGCAGCGGGAGTGTATGGTGCGTCCGAGGGTCTAAAGGTTTTGATCGTTGAGCGGTCGGCTGCCGGTGGACAGGCAGGAACTTCGTCGCGCATTGAGAATTATCTCGGGTTTCCTAACGGCATTTCAGGGGATGACTTGAGCGAACGGGCTTTGAAGCAGGGGGCGCGGTTCGGAGCGGAGATCGTGATGACGCGCTGGGTGGAGGCATTGCAGCCGCTTGACGATGGCCGGTACTGCGTTGAGTTGGATGGCGGCCAACGGGTTTCGGCATGCGTGGTCCTGCTGGCAACGGGCGTGGACTGGCGGATGCTCGGTGCGGAAGGAGTGGATAGTTTACAGGGGCGGGGCGTGCTCTATGGTGCGTCGCGCAACGAGTCCAGCAACGTGATCGGACGGCGCGTGTTCCTGGTGGGTGGCGGAAACTCTGCGGGACAGGCGGCTGTTTTTTTTGCGAACTATGCTGCGGAAGTCACCATCCTGGCTCGGGGGAAAGGGCTGGAGTTGACGATGTCGCAGTATTTGATTGAGCAGATCGCTGCAAAGAAGAATATTCAGGTTGAGCCGTTTACGGAGGTCTTGAGAGCGGAGGGTGAGGATCATCTGGAACGCATCGTGACAAGAATGCGCGTTGCCGATGGAGAGGAAAGGGTACAGACGCGGGCTGCCGACGCGCTTTTTGTGATGATCGGAGCGAATGCGAGCACGGCATGGCTGCCGAAACATCTGGAACGGGACGACGCAGGTTACATCTGCACGGGGCGTGATCTGACTACGTGGCCCCTGGAGCGCCCACCCTTTCCGCTGGAGACAAATTTGCCGGGTGTATTTTGCGCGGGGGACGTGCGCCACGACTCGATTAAGAGGGTATCGAGCGGTGTGGGTGAGGGAAGTATGGCGATCGCCTTCGTTCACCAGTACCTGGCATTGAAGAACTTCTAGGCACGGAGCAATCTGGTTACTTGGCGAAGAGTTGTCCCAGGTCGGCGAAGGCCTTGAACTCGAGTGCGTTACCTGCGGGATCCAGAAAGAACATGGTCGACTGCTCACCAACCTGGCCTTCAAAGCGGGTGTAGGGCTCGATGATGAAGTGCACGCCAGCAGTGCGAACCCGCTCGGCAAGCTTCTTCCACTGCTCCTGCGTGAGCACGACGCCGAAGTGCGGAATGGGCACATCATGACCATCCACGGGGTTGCTATCAAAATCCACTCGGTTGCGTGGTGCGGCGCCAGGCTTGTAGTGCGCGACAATTTGATGACCAAAGAGATTGAAGTCGATCCAGTGTTCTGCGCTGCGGCCTTCTGGACACCCCAGAACAGTGCCGTAGAAGTGACGCGCTGCGTCGAGGTCGTCGACTGGAAAGGCGATGTGAAACGGTCGCAGGATCATGCCTGATGATACCCAGCGAAGGGGGTTGGAGGGAACCCCCTTTGCAGCGTCGCATACATGCCCCGATACAGAACATACATGGAATTACTCCGCAATGCCGATAAGCCATGAAGGTGCGCTTTGCCGAAATCGTTGGAGGCGTGGAGGAAGCTTAACTATGCAGGTCATTCTGGCAGATAATCAGGCAATTTTTTGCACTGGCGTCGTACGTGTGCTCTTGACTGACACGGCGATTCGCGTGGTGGCGCAGTGCGAGGATATGGAACATCTTCTGGAGGCGGTTGGCTCACAACAGCATTCCATTGTCATCTTTCCTTCAAGTATGACGAGTGATGTACACGGCCTACTCGACCATATCCAAAACGCAGAGAGCCGGTCAGTGATGATTCTGGAGCATGAAGCAACGCTCGATGACTCTGTGGCAAAGAGGGTGGAAGGTGTGGTTCTGCGGTCGGTGGCGGGCCCGCAGCTGGTAGATTGTCTTTACCGCGTCAGCGCTGGCGACCGGTACGCGCAACGCGCATTTGTGAAGGCGATGCCGTTTCCTGATCATGCGGGGGCTAAGGCGGCTCGGCGGCTGACGCCAAAGGAGCTCCAGATTGTTGCGCTCATCTCCGAGGGTCGCAAGAACAGAGAGATCGCTAACCAACTTGGGACCAAGGAACAGGTCGTGAAGAACTACCTGCGCAGCATCTATGGCAAGACAGGAGTCTCAGACCGTCTGGAGCTTGCCCTCTTCACGGTTCACCACGAGGCACTTGCCAAGGTCGTAGAGAGCACGCGCCTTGCGCTCGTCCGCACGGGGTAAACGGCAGATGCTGTTGAGCGCTTGCTATTCGCCAGAGGCGTCAGTCACCGTGCCGCGCTTCTCCGCGATTGATTTCGCTTGAGTAAACAGCGTTAGATAATCCGGGCCTCCAGCCTTGGAATCTGTGCCGCTCAAGTTAAATCCACCGAATGGATGTGCTCCTACCATGGCTCCTGTGCACTTGCGATTGAAATAGAGATTGCCTACATGGAACTCGTCGCGCGCACGATCCAGCTTCTCGCGTGAGCCGGAGTAGAGCGCTCCGGTAAGGCCGTACTCTGTGTTGTTTGCAATCGCGAGAGCCTCGTCGAAATTCTCCGACCGGATCACCGCGAGTACCGGTCCGAAGACTTCTTCCTGCGCGAGCCTTGCCGTGGGTGAGATATCGGTGAAGACGGTCGGGGCGATGTAGTAGCCGCCAGCAGCCGTCTCGATCGCAGACCCACCCGTTAGGAGCTTCCCCTCGCTCTTGCCAATGGCTATGTACTCCAGCACTCGTTTTCTGGCAACCTCGTTGATCACAGGTCCGGTCTGGAAGTTGTCAGCGGGGGTGCCGATGGTGAGCTTCTCCACGCGCTCCTTCAAGCGGTCGCAAAAGGTATCGTAGATCGAAGACTCGACAATCACGCGGGAGCAGGCCGAGCACTTTTGGCCGTTGAATCCGAAGGCCGATGCGGTTACGCCGTCAACCGCGGCATCGAGGTCGCCGTCGGCGTCGACTATGATGGTGTCCTTGCCACCGAGTTCGAGAATGGTGCGCTTGAGGAAGTGTTGGCCACGTTGGGTGCGCGCTGCACGCTCGTGAATCTCGAGGCCTACTTTCTTCGAGCCCGTGAACGCAATAAAGCGGACCTGGGGATGCTCTACGAGGGTGCGTCCCACTTCGGGGCCGCCTTGCACCAGGTTGACGACGCCATCGGGAAGGCCAGCCTCCTCCATTAGCGCAAGAAATCGTGCGGCGATGGTAGGACCTTCTGGCGAGGGCTTGAGTACAACGGTGTTGCCGGAGACGATGGAGGCGGCGGTCATGCCGGCCATGATGGCGAGCGGGAAGTTCCAGGGAGGGATGACGGCTCCGACGCCAAGCGGAACGTAGCGGAGCAGGTTGCGCTCGCCCGGATATTGGATTGGCGGTGTTGCCGCATCGAGATGCAGGGCTTCGCGTGCATAGAACTCGAGGAAGTCGATGGTCTCACCGACATCGGCGTCGGATTCAGCCCAGTTCTTTCCCACCTCGAGCGTCAGCCATGCGCAGAAGTCAAAATGGCGCTGGCGAATGAGGTTGGCGGCGCGAACGAGCAGAGTAACGCGCTCGGCAACGCGGACCTTCTTCCATAGAGGAAACGCACGTTGGGCGGCGTCGACAGCTTCATTGGCTTGCTCGGCATCTGCAGCGTAGTGGATTCCGATGACCTCGGATGGGTTTGCCGGGTTGACGGAATGGAATGTCGTCGACGTATGTACAGCGCTGCCCGAGATGATCAGATCATAGGTCTGGCCGAGTTCTGCGCGGGCGCGTTCAAGAGCCTCATGCATGGCACGCTTGTTTTCCGGTGTAGAAAAATCAGTGAACGGCTCATTGCGAAAGGGTGAGAGATTAGTGGTGTTTGGGCTCATGGAATCCTCTTGCATTCATTTTAGGCCCAGTACGTCGGGCACGTGGGTGGGGCTAATCTTCGGTGAGACGTTCGGTGGACTTGGACATCTGAGCTGTACGCTCGAGCTTGTCCCAGCTGAAGCTCTTGCCGTCGATGGCTCGCTTCACCGTCCGAATGAGGACCCAGGAGAATAGTTGGCGATAGGTAAAACGTTGTACCCAAATGTGCCAGAGCAACCACGCATCGCCTTTGTTGGCGGGATGTTTCCGCTCCAGCATGAAGGCGAGTGCGGACGCAGCGAAGTCTATGAGCAAGAACGCCAGGAAGAACGTTAGAAGCTTGTAGAGGTCGGATGGGCTGGTCGTATCCGGATGGAAGTGCTTGTCGACAAAGTAGTGAATGACGCCCGCGACGAACATGAGGTCGATGAGCGGCGAGACGAGCGGAAGAAGAATCTGGAAGACCAGAATATTGGGCAGCGCAAACAGCCCCATAGCGCGCCGGTTGACGATAGCTCCGCGGTGTTTGAAGATGGCCTGCAAAATGCCAAAGGACCAACGAAAGCGTTGCCGTGCCAGACCATTGGCGTTGACGGGAGCCTCCGTGAAGGCGAGCGCCTGATCTTCGTAGATGACCGCGTATCCCTGCTCGAGCAGATTCATGGTGAGGTCAGCGTCTTCGGCTACTGTGTCGGGATGATAGCCGCCACCGGCTTTGACTGCTGCTGTTCGCCACGCGCCGATGGCCCCTGGAACGACCATGACGACATCGAACAAATCAAGGGCTCTGCGCTCAAAATTCTGGCTGGTGATGTACTCAAGTGCCTGCCAGCGAGTCCACAAGTTGACGCGGTTGCCTACCTTCGCGTTGCCTGCAACCGCACCGATATGAGGATTGGCGAAGTGGCAGACGAGTCGCGCGATGGCATCGTGAGCGATGACTCCATCGGCATCGATGCCAACGTAAATAGCCTCGTCGGTCTGGTTGAGGGCAAAATTCAGTGCATCGGCCTTGCCGCCGTTGGGCTTCGTCAGCACCGTCACCCGACCGGCGGCAATCTCCTTTGCATAAGTCTCGGACGCGATTTGGAAGGTCTTGTCCGAGGAGCCATCATCGATCACGATGATGCGGATGTTTTTGTAATTGGACATCAGCACCGACCGGATGGTTCTGGCGATGACCTTCTCTTCGTTGTAGGCGGGTATAAGGACGGCTACGCGTGGCTGGTAGTCAGGCGTGGCGAAGCTTTTGCGGCGGCGGAACCGATCGATCGTTGCGAATAGACCGATGATGATCAGGCGGCCACTCATCAGAACGTCGCCGATAAAGAAGACGCCGATCACGAAGTGGTTGAAGAAGGAAATCAGGAAAAACGCAATCGAGTCGATGGCCGCGTAGTAGCGCTGCCGTCCCTTGATCGGAGGCATGACCTGGTCTCGCGTCTTCCCGATGAGCTCAGATACGGGGACGATCTTATATCCATGTGCGCGCAGAGCCTTGATCAATACAGGCAAAGCCGCGACCGTTGCCGAGCGGTCGCCACCACCGTCGTGCATCAGGATGATGGAACCCTTCATCCATGGCTTTGTCTTCGCTAAAGCTATCTGGTCGAATACGCTGTTGACGATCTCCTGTGGCGACTTGCGCGGATGCTCATCCCAGTCATTGGTATCGATCTTGTCGCCGACGATGACGTAGCCGAGGTGCTGAATGTGGTCGACAGGAGCAGCCTGGTCGTTGGTGTCCGGTTCCTGATCAATGGAGTAAGGCGGCCGGAAATACACGGGCTGGACACCCAGTTCCGCTGCAAACAACCGCTCGGTGAGATTAAGCTGGAGGTCCACCTGGCGCTCGGAGATTTCCGAGATATCCGGGTGTGTGAAGGTGTGATTACCAATCTCGTTGCCCTCGCGATAGACCCGCTTCATCATGCCGACGTTGTCCTGTGCCTCCTCGCCGATCATGAAGAAGGTGCCCTTCACGTTGTACTGTTTCAGAAGGTCGAGGATCTTCGGTGTCCACTCGGGATCCGGGCCGTCATCGAAGCTGAGCGCTACCTCATTAGGGTGATAGCCATACTGGGAGAGGGTGTAGGGCAGGGGATAGGAATCCATCGACTCGGAGATTACACTGAGATACTGCGGCGGAATCGTCGTGTCGTCGTCCATCTCCAGGGTTCGATGACCATTCTGCGGCTGGCCAGTGACACGAAGGATGTCGCCATCTCCCTCGGTATCCACATCCTGGCCTGGTGAGACCTCCGCGAGTTCCTTCACCGGATTGGCTTGCAGCGGACGATCCCACATCTTCCATAACGAATCGTCTTCCAGCCCTAGTCGCCACAGTGCGAAGGTCTCGATTCCGAGAGCACGCGCAACGCGCATCTGGTTTATCGCCGTCACTGCGTCGAGAAACCAAACTTGATGACGGAGCTTCGCATCATCATCGTCATAGGCGAAATGCGGGTTCAGCGAGTCGCTGTCAAGGCTGATCTTGGCTTCCGCATCAGAGGCCTCCTGCCAGGCCTCCTGGGTAGAAAGCATGGTCGTGTTCAGAACCTGCGGGGTAGTCGGCTTCGGAGCGCGATGTCCTTTGCGCCTTACCGGCGGCGTTGGGGGGAGTGACGTGGTCCAGTCATAGCCATAACTGCCGATGGAGCAAATGATCTTTTCGCGCGGGACGATCTTCATGACCGTGCGCAGGTTGTTCTCAAACCAGTCCTGGCCTGCGATCGGTCCCGGCTGGCTCTCAGTCTGATGTTCTCCATAATTCATCAGCACAAGGCCGTCGGAATGTTCAGCAAGGAACTTCAGGTCGAGGCTGCCGAGAGTCACCGGAACATTGATATACAGTCTCAGATTTCGCGGATGGAAGTCGTCGTAGAGAGCCTGGACGAGCTGGCTGTATGCAACCTGAGCGTCTGGAGGGAGAGCCTGAAAATCGAGTGTCAGCCCACGGTAGCGTGTATTGGCGCCCAGAAACTGATCCACCTGTCGCACAAAATTTGCGCGCGACGTTGCGCTGAGCATGAACTGCTCGACATTCGGCTCAAAGACGCCGTCCGTGGGGCTGTAGTTATTCACCATCGGGAAGATTTCTGTATCCTCCTTGGCTTCGGTGATGGTGCGGATGATTTTGTTTTGCCGGTCGACGCCGTGTACACCCGTCGAATCAATGACGGCGAACGGAATATTGTCCGAGGTGTAGGCGGTTAAGGATCCATTGGGCGTTACTATGTGCAGCCACTCCGGAAAGAGTAGATCGATCTGCTTCACATGTTGCTTGAACGAGGCATAACTGGCCGGGTCAAGATCGGTATAAAAGGCCGCGCGAAGTCCTTCTCCCCGGTTCAGAACAACGTCGGAGGGCTTGAGGTCCGTCTTGCGGTGGGCGGAGCGGTTTAGCTTTTCGCGCGAGCTGAGTTCGGGTGCAGGAGGATTCGAGAGGGCCCTGTAGCGCTTCGTCGCGGAACGCAGATCGAGGCCCTGCATGGGCTTCATCCGGACCAAACCAACGACGAAAAACACGCCTACGAGCGCACCCAACAGAGCCAACACGTCGAATATTCGCCGCAGCCGCTTCCAACGTTTGCGCTGTGGATCGTAGAAAACTTGTTTGCTCATCGAGTCTTAGGCGTACTCCCCATGATACTACCCCTGTGATGATGACGTTAAGGCAGGACCCGTAGTATGCAAGCCCCGATGCCTCGTATGATGCAGTGAAATGCAAGAACGTCACAACTGGTACCGCTGGGGTAGTGCATTGGTGGCCGGAGCGGTTCTGCGCCTGATATTTTTTCACTTCCGCCCGCATCTCTCGGGTGACTCCCAGATGTATGGCGAGCTTGCGCACAACATGCTTGCACATCACGTCTATGGCTTTTCCGAGACGACTCTCCTCCCGACATTGATTCGCCTGCCTGGATACCCCCTGTTCCTCGCCGCTTGCTTCCTGGCGTTCGGTAATGGTAACTACCTCGCCGTCATTTTGATTCAGATGGTGATCGATCTTGCAGGTTGCGCCCTGCTGGGTGGACTGGCCGGGAGGCTCTGGGGGAGGCGCGCTGGGCTGATTGCCTTGTGGCTTGCGGCGCTTTGCCCGTTCACCGCAAATTACTCTGTCATACCGCTCACTGAGACGATGAGTCTGTTTTGCGTCGCACTCGGATTCTTTGCGCTCGAGCGATGGGATGCGGACTGGCGAATCCGAAAGTCGGGACTCAGATGGGCTATCGTGACGGGCTGCGCCCTATCCTTTGCGGTCCTGGTGAGACCCGACCAGGGATTATTGGCTGCGGCGATCGTCCCGGCAATGTTGTGGGTGGGCCTCAAGCGTAAAGGCCAAAAGTTGGTGCGCCGGCTCCTGCCAGCCGCGGTAGCAACTCTGATCATGGTGTTGCCGCTGTTGGCATGGACGGCGCGAAACTGGCGCACTTTTCATGTCATTCAGCCGCTTGCTCCGCGCTATGCTAACGATCCTGGAGAGGACGTCCCGGTGGGATTCCAGCGCTGGTATCGCACTTGGGCAATCGACTACAAATCCACATTCGACGTCTATTGGAACTACGACGACGCGCAATTGAATCTCTCGGATCTGCCGGGCCGCGCTTTCGACAATGCCGAGCAACTTGCGCAGACGCGTGCACTTTTTACGCAATATAACAAGGTCACCTCCGCAACGCCGGAGTTTGACCAGGCCTTTGCAAGAATAGCTGCGGAGCGGATCGCCGCTCACCCATTGCGTTACTACGTGGTCATGCCCGTTGCGCGCGAGTTGAATATGTGGCTGCGACCTCGGACGGAATTGATGCAACTGCCGATTCAATGGTGGGCAATTGAATCACATCCTGCCGAATCTGCGGCGGAGATAGCCTATGGGTTGCTGAATGCAGCCTATCTCGGACTGGCGATCGCGGGAATCTTCTGCTGGCGAACTCGCCGATGGGGCGGGCGCGGTGCGCTGGCATTTGCGATGCTCAGCTTAGTGGTTACACGCTGTCTGTTGTTATTGACGATCGACAATTCGGAGCCGCGGTACACGTTGGAGTGCTTCCCGATTGTGATTTTGCTGGCCAGCCTTGCACTCCTCCGCCAATCAATAGCGCTTAGTGATTAACCACGGTGGTGTGCGAATTTTTCCTGATTTCAAAGGTCTTCATGTCCAGCTTCCCGTTGAGGTTAACGTCCGAGTAGTTGCAGGTTCTCGTGTCATGATTGGGGAGATAAAAGATCTGGCGAAGGGACAGGGAGCGCGTCGGGTCCACCCAGATCGTGATGTGGGTGAACGCCTTTGAAGCCGGGTCTTTACTCACCAGATCCAGCTTTTCGGTCTTGACCGGTTGGCGGCCATCGTTGACCGTCTCCGGACCCTGATCGGTGATGTTCCATGAGTGAGCCAGATCGGTCCCACTTCCACCAAAGCCTAACGTAAAGTAACCCTCGTACTGAGACTGGTCGGCACCCGCGTGCATGACGGTGATTTGATCTACGCCAGGGTCGAACATCTGCAGAATCCCATCCTTATACTGCACAACCTTCTCTGGCTTGCCCTGTGGCCCATTCACTACTAGGCCCATCTGCGTGGTGTTTCCCTGGCGTAGAAAGTAGATGGGGCCGTTCTGCATGGTCGTATCTCGCACGACGCGTTCATAGTAGGCGCAACTGAAGTCTGCCCGCGCGCTCTTGAAGTTTCTGCTGGCCGCATCCATCTGCTTCTGGACGCTCGCGAGTTGGGGCGAACTCGCCTGCGCCGACATGCTGAGCGGCAGAGTTGCGATGGATAGGATTGCGAACAAGGCGGTGCGATGATGCTTCATGGAACAGAACTCCTGCTTACACTTGATTAGATGGTGCCGTTCCACTTCCGTCGCATGAGGTAGTCGCGCTAGCGAAGAACTACGGCATCGTAGGCAACGATGTGGCCTTTTGTGTCCAGCACAGGGGTGTATTTCTCGAGCGTGACGTCTCCTGCTATGGGTTCGACGATGTTGAGAATGGCGTCCTTGATTTCGCTGTCAGTCTTCGCGCCGTGCAGGTCATCTAGGCGAATTTCATAGACGAACCGCGCCTCGCTGCTCGAACCGCCCTGCGCCTTGACGAGCACCTCGCTATGTTGAAACGGAATATTTGTAACGGGCTTATCTGCGAAGTCGATGAATCGCGGCGAAACGAAGAGGAACAGCAGGATAAGCGTCACCATGATGTCGTAGTGAAAGCTGCCTCGTTCGTAGTTCCAGAAGATGTAATTCTTCAAAAGCTTCATAGCGTCCGCCCCAGTGACTGCTTTGTAATCACCGTTTCTCCGTTCATGTACGGCTGTAATGCCACCGGAATGCGCACTGAGCCGTCTGGCTGCTGGTAGTTTTCCAGGACTGCAAGGTAGGTGCGTCCGACCGCTAATCCGCTGCCATTGAGCGTGTGGACGAACTCCGCCTTCTTAGCGCCTTCTGGCTTGTAGCGGATATTTGCGCGGCGCGCCTGGAAGCTCTCAAAATTTGAGCACGAAGAGATCTCGCGGTAGGTCTGTTGGCCGGGAACCCAGACTTCAAGGTCATAGGTCTTGGCTGCGCTGAAGCCCATGTCGCCTGTGCAGAGCAGCATCCGGCGGTAGGGAAGCCCAAGCCTCTCGAGTACCGTTTCGGCGTGGCGCGTGAGTTGCTCGTGCTGCTCGTAGGAGTCTTCGGGGCGCGCGAACTTTACCAGTTCGACCTTCTGAAATTGGTGCTGGCGAATCATGCCGCGAGTATCCTTGCCGTGCGACCCGGCCTCTGAGCGGAAGCACGAGGTATGCGCTGCGAAGGAGATCGGGCCAGACGAGAGATCGATGACCTCGTCTCTGAAGATATTGGTGACGGGGACTTCGGCGGTGGGAATGAGCCAGTGGTCGCTCTCCTGCAATTGGCCAGGGACATACGCACCTTTGTCGTCGCAGTGGAAGAGGTCTTCGGCGAACTTCGGCAACTGTCCGGTGCCGAAGAGGGAACGAGAGTTCACCAGGCTGGGCGGCAGCACCTCGACGTATCCGTGCTCACGGGTGTGCAGGTCGAGCATGAAGTTTGCCAGAGCGCGTTCCAGTCTCGCGCCCGAACCAAACTGCAGGACGAAGCGTGCGCCGGAGATTTTGGCCGCGCGCTCAAAGTCCAGAATGCCTAACTCTTCGCCAATCTCCCAATGCGGCTTTGCAGGGAAGTCGAACCGGGTGGGCTCGCCCCAGGTCTTCTGGCAGACGTTGTCGTGCTCTGAGGTTCCCGCAGGAACTGAATCGTGGGGAAGGTTTGGAAGCGCCTCCAGCAACGCGCGCAGCTTGAGATCAGCGGACGCAGCGAGCGCTTCGAGTTGCTCGGTCTTCTCCTTCAGCGCGGAGGTCTGCGCACCGACAAGCGCGACGTCGCCTCCCTCGCGTTTCAGCCGTCCGAACTCCGCGGACAGAGCGTTGCGCTGGGCCTTGAGGGTTTCAGCCTCGGTGATTGCGGAACGGCGCTCGGTGTCAAGGGTGGAGAATCCGCTGAGTAGCGACAGGTCCGCAGCGCGGAGACGGAGTTTCTCTTCAACCAGCGGGAGATTGGCCCGCACAAATGCTAAATCGTGCATACTCCGCTATTTTAGCTTGGCAGGAGCCCTTAAGACGCTCTTGTCATATTTCGCAGCTATACTCTTCGGCATGTGCAAGCGCTTTCTCTCGCTCGTCCTTACCGCGGCCCTGGCTGCGACTGCCTTCACTCCTGTAGCCTTCGCAAGTGCGTACAACGCGAAGCCCAAGCTCCTGGTGATCCTCGTTCTCGACCAGTTTCGAGGCGATTATCTGGATCGATTTCGCGCCGACTTCAAGACCCCGAACGGTTTCAACCTCTTCCTGAGGCGCGGTGCCTACTTTCCCGAATGCTACTACGACTACGCCAACACCATGACCGCCCCAGGCCACTCGACCATCGGTACAGGCGCCTATAGCAACGGACACAATATTGCGGTCAACGAGTGGTGGGACCTGACGCGGTCGACTAAACATGAGTTTTCCTCGGTCGATGATCCCTACTATCCGTTAGTCGGCGCATCCAGTGATGCCGAGGCTGGAGCCTCCCCGCGGAACGAACTGGCCTCTACGATAGGCGATGAGGTGGTGCTTGGCACTGGCGGTAAAGCCAAGCTGTTTGGCATCTCCTTAAAGGACCGCGCAGCCATCCTTACCTCCGGCCATGCCTCGCGGGGGGCGTACTGGATCGACCACGCTAACGGCCACTTCGAGACTTCGACGTATTACATGCAGGCACTTCCGGCGTGGGTGAACGATTTTAATAGCAAGGGACGCCCCGAGCAGGCGCGTAAGGAGGCTGGAGCTGAGGCAGGGGATTTTTATAGCAAGGTAGGGGCCTCGCCCGCCGCCGTCGGCTATGAACTGGACTTTGCGAAGGCCCTCATCGCTCATGAAGGCCTGGGCAAGGATGATGTCACCGATGTCCTGACCATCAGCATCTCGTCGACCGATATCCTTGGCCACCAGGTTGGGCCGGACTCCCCCCGCCAGCGCGCGATGATCGACGCTGTGGATGTGGACCTGAACAGCTTCTTCGATTTTCTGCAGAGCCACGTGGACGGGGGCCTTGATAACGTCTGGGTGTCATTGACCGGCGATCACGGGGTTGCTCCTTCTCCCTCGGTGGCCGCGAAGGAAGGGATGCCTGCGGCCACGTTTTCCGTGAGTGCGGTGGAAGCCGAGCTCGATCGTGAGCTGAGCGCAAAGCTGTCGCCAAATGAGCCCGTAAAGTTCATCCTCGGCGGTGAACTGCCGTATATCCAGCTCGATGAGCGGGCCTTTGCACGATTTTCGGTGAATGAGGCTGACGCCGAGGCGCTAGTCGCGAAGATTTTGCCTGGAGCGCTCGACGCTACCCAGGCCGCCGTACTGAAGGCCGCTCCCAATAGCCATTCGCTTAGGCCGGCGACCTTGCGCCGGGTCTATACCAAGGTGCAGATTGCCGCCGGCAATGTGCCCAATACCGAGGAAGGACAGCTCATTCTGCACAGCTACTCCACCAACGGAGGCTGGTGGGTGATGGTCACGCCGGGGATGTACCAGATGTCTGGCTTCGCGTCCTCGGGGACCACTCACTACACGCCGTACTCGTACGATCGCCACGTCCCGCTGGCCTTCTTCGGCACACCGTTTGTGCCGGGAACCTATCTCGAACGAACGGCTCCGGTGGATATTGCCGCAACGTTCGCAGCGCTTTTGGGGGTGAACCAGCCCTCGGCCTGTGTTGGGCACGTGTTGACAGAGGCTCTGAAACCGCAGAAAGCGGTAGCTTCACGATCCGGGCCTCGCTAGGCGGGAGTCCGGCTGTCCACAGGAGATGCGCGTAAAATCGTAAGAATATGAGTGATTTGAAGACCGTTCGACGTGCC